>JAOZMU010000111.1 GCA_029934165.1 Bacteroidales bacterium | reverse complement strand
TTTTCAAATTTATTATTTTTAACTCTAAATTTATTATTGTCCAAAGTCTAAATATATTAAAAATTAAAAACCGTTTTTTTATGTTTGAATATATCCAAGGCAAAGTTGCCGAACTGTGTCCAACCTACGTTGTCATTGAGACTGGTGGCGTTGGCTATTTTATAAATATTTCTCTTTACACATACTCTGCTTTAGCATCAAAACCAGAAGTCAAACTCTTTGTGAATCAGATTGTTCGCGAAGATGCAAACCTATTATACGGTTTTTTCAGCAAAACCGAGCGAGAATTATTTCGGGCGTTGATTTCTGTGTCCGGCATTGGCTCAAACACAGCATTGATGATGCTTTCGGCACATTCGCCAGACGGCATAACCAACGCCATCGTTGGCGAAGATGTGGCGTTGCTAAAAAGCATAAAAGGAATTGGCACAAAAACTGCGCAACGCGTCATTATCGACCTGAAAGACAAGCTAAAAGCTGTCGAGGCAGGCGATGCACAAATCGTTGGACACAGTACTCCGGTTCGCAACGAAGCACTATCTGCACTGGTGATGCTCGGTTTCTCGAAGGTTAATGCCGAAAAAGCACTATCGAAAATCATGCGTAAAAATGCTGATATGGGTGTCGAGGAGTTGGTAAAAACAGCATTGAAACAACTCTAATTTACGGTTTATAAAAAAAACTTAATTTATTATAAGAATTTTAAAAAAAAAGCGTTAAAGCGACTTAGAAAAGTTAATATTATTACTTAAAACCTTTTCAAAACCGCTAACGTATAGAATATCAACACGTTACATCGCGGAGTAATTAACACCAAATGCTTTCAAAATTCTGATTTGCATTAAATTCACAAAAAATATTAACCGAAAAAACTCTTTCCCTTGGAAAAAATAGTAAAATACACCTTGATTTCCACTATTGCAATGTCGTTGTGGGCAATTATTTGGAACCCCAACTCTTCGGTAAATCCATATAACAAATGGGGCAAAATGAGCCCAACCCAGTTTTACGAGGTCAAAGACACAACCGATACTTTAACTTACCCATTCAACGACTACGATGGCAACCCATATTCGCAAGGAAACTCATCGCCTTTATATTTGGGAAACCCTGCAAACGTCAATAGTTCTGAGTTTTACGACCCAGCGACAAATGAATACATTTTTTCGGATTCGATTGGTAGTTTTGAATATCGACCGTCGCGCTCGATGACATTGCAGGAATATGCGCAATTTGATTTCGATAGAAATATCCGCAACTATTGGCGACAACGCGCTCGTGCAGAGAGTTTTTCGACCCAGTCGTCGAGATTTCACCCACGGCTGCGCGTCAACAGCAAACTGTTCGAGACAATCTTCGGGAGCAACGTAATCGACATTAAACCACAAGGTTCTGCCGAGTTGATTTTTGGTATGAACATAAATAAAACCGAAAATCCGGCTTTGCCCGAAAATCTGCGTACAAATTATTCGTTTGAATTTGACGAAAAAATCCAGATGGGAGTCGTTGGAAAAATTGGCGAAAAGCTCGATTTACAAATAAATTATAACACCGAAGCAACTTTCGATTTTGAAAACAATGTCAAATTGGGCTACAACGGCGACGACGACGACATTATCAAGAAAATCGAAGCAGGAAATGTTTCGCTGCCATTAAACGGAACTCTCATCACAGGAAGCCAGAGTTTATTTGGATTTAAGACCGAAATGCAATTTGGAAAACTGTCTGTTACCAGTATTTTTTCGCAGCAAAAAGGCGAATCTTCTGTTATCGAAATTGAAGGCGGAGCGCAGGTTAGTAATTTTGAATTATCGGCTGGCGAGTATGAGGCAAACAGACACTTTTTTCTCTCTAATTACTTTAGAGACACTTATAATGAAGCACTTGCTGCATTGCCAATTATCCGTTCCGGTATCTCGATAACAAAAGTAGAAGTTTGGATAACAAACAAAGCTGGAAGTTTCGAGGAATCGCGAAACATGCTGGCAATGACCGACTTGGGCGAAAACCCTGAAAATATTTACAACGGAGGTTCTGTAACAGGGCTTTTACCTGGGCATATTTATCCAGACAATGGACAAAATAGCTTATACGAGCAAATTTCGGGGCTTGGCGATGGAATCCGTAATTTTTATTCCATTACCAGCACAATGTCACCGTTGTCTTACGAGAGTGGCATCGACTTCGAGAAAGTCGAAAGTGCAAGAAAACTATCTTCTTCGGAGTTTACAATAAATAATAACCTTGGTTATGTGTCATTAAATCAAGCACTTAACTCTGATGAAATTTTAGCTGTTGCCTACGAGTATCAAGATGCAGCCGGAAATGTGTATAAAGTTGGAGAATTTTCCGATGGACACATAAACGCGCCTAATACACTTATTCTTAAACTATTAAAAGGCATAAACCTTTCTCCAACATCTCCTATTTGGGATTTGATGATGAAAAATATTTATGCAATTGGCGCATACCAAATCAACAACGACGAATTTAAACTTGATGTTTTATACCATAGCGACCAAACGGGAAACAAAGTAAATTATGTTCCCGGAGGTGCAATAAACGGCTCTAATCTACTTGGAGTGTTAAACTTAGACAACCTAAATTCGAGCGGAGATGCGGGTCCCGATGGTCGTTTTGACTTTCTTGAGAGTAGAACAATAAACTCATCAAACGGACGTGTTATTTTCCCTGTTCTTGAGCCTTTTGGCGATTATTTACGCGAAAAAATCGACGACGAAAGTGCTGCCGATAGATATGTTTTTGATGCTCTTTATGATTCGACACAAAGCAAAGCTCGGCAGATGGCAGAAAAAAATAAATTCTTTTTAAAGGGTAGCTATAAATCATCGGCAGGCTCAGAAATTATGCTAAATGCAATGAATATCCCTGAGGGTTCAGTGCGCGTAACGGCAGGTGGCACAGTGCTTGCCGAGGGCAGCCAATATATTGTCGATTACACTTTAGGACGAGTTACTATCCTTGACCACAGCTTATTAGAATCGGGCAAACCAATTCGGATTTCGCTCGAAAGTAATGCACTATTTAATATTGGTACGAAAACGATGTTGGGTGCGCATCTGGATTACAACTTTTCGGAGAATTTTCGGTTGGGAGCAACAATTTTGCACCTGAACGAACGCCCGCTAACAAACAAAGTTAGCATTGGTAGCGAGCCAATCTCGAATACGATTTGGGGTTTCGACGGAGCTTATGCAACCGAAATGCCTCGCGCGACCTATTTTGTGGATAGATTTATGCTTCCGTTTTCGAACACAAAAGAAATTTCGCGTATTTCGATTGAAGGAGAATTTGCTCACCTCATTCCCGGAACATCAAAAACCATCGGCGAAGGCGGCGTTTCGTACATCGACGATTTTGAAGGAACAAAAACAACCATCGACCTGCGCAACCAATCGGCATGGTACATCTCTAGCACCCCACAAGGGCAAACGTCTGGGCTTTTTCCTGAAGGCGAACTGCATAATAATTTAGAGTATGGTTTCAATCGCGCAAAAATTGCGTGGTATCAAATTCAGCCAGACATGGTTCGCTCCAACGGTTCTGCTCCCGGACATTTATCTGGCGACCTCGACCAATTGTCGAATCACCTCGTGCGCGAAGTTTTTGAAACCGATATTTTCCCTAATAAAGAAAGCACAACTGGTTATCCACAAACTATTTCGGTGCTGAATCTTGCTTATTATCCACAAGACCGTGGACCGTATAACTACTCGACAGATAATTTGAATTTGGACGGAAGTCTGGCAAACCCAGAAACTCGATGGGGCGGTCTTATGCGTAAATTACAAACCAATGATTTTGAGGCATCTAACATCGAATATCTCGAATTTTGGATGATGGATCCGTTTGTTTACAACGAGTCGGCAAATGGTGTCGGACAAGAGGCTGCTTTGTATTTCAATATGGGTAATATCTCGGAAGATGTGCTTCGCGATTCGCGCAAATCGTTTGAAAATGGGCTGCCAACAGCCGGCGAAGGCGATTTGCTCGACACAACCGAATGGGGAGTTGTGTCGGTGTTGCCGTTGCTGACAGAAAGTTTTGATAACAACCCAAATAACAGAGCTTTGCAAGATGTTGGTTTGGACGGACTTGATGACGAGGACGAGCAAACATTTTTTGCAACGCAATTTCTCGACATAATTCAGGCGCAATATGGCGCAGGGTCGCCAGTTTATATTGGTTTATTGAATGACCCTTCGAGCGATAATTATCATTTTTATAAAGGTGGCGATTACGACCAAGTAGAACTCCCAATTTTAGGGCGTTACAAGAAATTCAACGGGCTGGAGGGCAACTCGCCTTCCGATGAGCAAAACCCCGAAAGCTACCCAACTCTTGGGAGCCAATTGCCAGATATTGAGGACATAAACAAAGATAATACTCTCAATGAGAGCGAATCATATTATCAGTATAAAGTAAACATTACTCCAACAGAAATGGAGATTGGCAAAAACTTTATTACAGATATGGTTGTCGATAGAAGCGAACGCAAAAACGGACAAACAACAGAAGTAAAATGGTATCAATTTAAAGTTCCGTTGGCAGATTACGAGCGTGTTGTAGGACCGATAAGTGATTTTAAATCTATCCGTTTTATGAGAATGTTTATGCGCGGATGCACTGACAGTCTTGTACTTAGGTTTGCAACCCTCGACCTTGTGCGCGGCGAATGGCGTAAATATGGACTTATTCAGGAAGGAACAGAGGGGCTACAATCGAGTCCCGGACAAACAGATAATTATGGTTCGTTGGAAATTTCGGCGGTAAATATCGAAGAAAATAGCGATAAATCGCCTGTGAATTACGTACTTCCTCCGGGTGTAAATCGTGTCATCGACCCAGCAAACACACAGCTACGGCAATTGAATGAACAGGCTATCTCGCTGAAAGTAATTGATTTAGCAGATGGTTTCTCGCAGGCAGCATACAAAAATGTTCAGATTGATATGCGACAATATCAAAAAATAAAAATGAATGTTCATGCCGAGGCTTTAAACACGGCTCCAAATTTAGAAGACGGCGATTTGGTTGGTTTTATTCGTCTTGGAACAGATTATCAAGAGAATTATTATGAATATGAAGTTCCCTTAACTCTCACAAATGCAGGTGTTTACAGCAACGATAGCGACGCAGATAGAAATCTTGTTTGGCCTACGCAAAATAACATCGAAATTGACCAAAACACGTTGATGTACGTCAAACAAGAGCGTAATAATATGATGCGTCAGTCTAACGCGACAATGACATTGACAAAAATATTTGAAATGCGCGATGGAAAAAATCGTGTGCGCATTATTGGTAATCCAAACCTGAGTAATATACGTACAATTATGATTGGAGTACGTAATAACGGGCAAACCAACAACCCATACAATGGTGACGATGTTTTCAACGATGGACGTATTTTTACGGACGATGGAATGACAAAATCGGGCGAAATTTGGTTTAATGAATTACGACTTACGGATTTCAACGAAAAAGGTGGTTGGGCTGCAAATTTACGTATGCAGACACAACTTGCTGATTTTGCGACAGTTTCGCTTGCCGGACAAACAAGTACGCCAGGGTTTGGTAGTATAGAGAAAAAAGTGAACGACCGTAGTAAAGAGTATTTTTACTCATACGATTTGGCAACCAACTTGCAGCTTGGCAAATTGTTACCACAAAAAGCTGGGCTTAAACTCCCAATGTATTTTGGTTTTTCGGAAAGTTGGACAAACCCAGAATTTAACCCACTCGACCCAGATATTCCGCTTGAGGTTTCGCTCGACAACCCAGACTACACCGAAGCCGACAAAGATTCAATTCGTCATTTGGTGCAGGACTACACAATGCGAAAAAGCATAAATTTTACAAACGTAAAAATTGACCCTCGTGCTGCTCGCGCTGCGGCAAATCCGGCACCTGCGCCATCAAAAGCCAGTCCGGGTCCACCTGGCGCACGTGGTGGCAATAGGGCTGTCGCGTCTCCAATGCCGTGGGATATCTCGAACTGGGCTTTTAGTTATGCTTACAACGAAATTTACTCGCGGAATATAAATACGCAGTATGATACTCGTAAAGAGCATATCGGCTCAATAAATTATAATTTTACAACACGCCCAAAAAATGTAACTCCGTTTCGTAACATTAAATTTTTGAGTAATAAAAACTTAAAATTAATAAGAGATTTTAATTTTTATTATATGCCAAACCAATTGTCGTTCCGTACGGAAATGAGTCGTCGTTTTCGAGAGACAAAATACCGAAATGTCGATAATCCTGGCGTTCCAGAATACGACATGGAGCCATCGTATGAGCAAGATTGGTGGTGGAATCGGAATTATGATTTAAAATATAATTTAAGCAAAAACCTGAAATTTGATTTTGTTGCCAATAACCGAGCGCGAATTGACGAAATGAAAGCGCAAGGAAAAATTGACGAAGAGTTTTACGATAACAACCGCGATACTACTTGGCAAAATATTATGAATTTTGGTCGGACGACAAACTACGAACATCGTTTCTCTTTGAAATGGAAATTGCCAATAAACCAACTTCCGTTTCTCAATTGGGTAAACACAACAGCAAGCTACTCTGGTGGTTATCAGTGGCAAACAACACCAATGCTGACGGATTCTGTCGATTTGGGAAATACGATTAGTAACTCGAACCAGAAAGATATAAGTGTTCAGCTTAATTTTAAACAGATTTATAAAAAGGTAAAATACCTAAACAACGTGGCGCGCAGATACGGACAAGGACGCAAACCACCGAAAAAGATGGAAACCGTCACGCACGAAAAAACCATGAAATTACGTGCCGGAAAAGCCTCTTCTATTGTTCATAAAATGGGTACGGAAGATGTTACAATTAAAGTTGTCGATGAAAAAGGAATACCGATTCGTGGCGACCTCGAAATTGTCTCGGAAAACAAGGTGCGTTTCACAACGGACAAAGATATTGACAAAGCAAAAATCTCTTTGATAGGACGACGCGAAAAAAGAGAACCGATAATGAAAATACTTGGCGAGTTTACGCTGAATATGATGATGGGATTGAAAATGGCATCGCTGACATACTCCGAAACAAATGGTACGATAATGCCTGGTTATAAGCCACGTACGAAGGCTCTTGGGCTCGAAACAAATGGAGGTGCTTATGCTCCCGGATTTCCTTTTATTGCAGGTTTTCAGGACGACGATTTTGCACGAATGGCAGGAAATGACTACAACTGGCTCTCTACTGATACGCTCGTAAACAGCCCATACACAATGACTCACAACACAAGTCTAAATTTTAAGGCTACAATTGAGCCTTTCATGGGCTTGAAAATCGACCTGATGGCAAACAGAAGTTTCTCCGAAAACATGACAGAATATTATATGGCAGACGAAAATGGAAATTTCGATGCTAAAAACCGACGTTTGGGGGGTAACTTTAGCATGAGTTTCAACTCTTTTGCAACATCTTTCTGGTCGATAGACGAGGATAATAATTATAGTTCCGAGGCTTTTGACAATTTCAAAGAATATCGTCGAACAATTTCGGAACGGCTTGCAACAGACAGGGGTGGCAGCTTGCCAGACGGAACAATTTATGACCAGAACGCAACAAATATAGACCCAAATACTGGCGAAGTTTTGAACGATTACAAAAATGGTTATAGTCCATTGTCGCAAGAAATTTTGATACCAGCATTTTTGGCAGCCTACACAGACCAATCGCCATCTGGTGTGGGGCTTACGGTTTTTCCAACGCTACCGATGTTGAACTGGCGCATACAATATGACGGATTATCGAAAATTGAGCTAATAAAAAAACACTTTCAGAAAGTTGTTATCAGCCATGCCTATCGGTCGTCGTACAATGTTGGCTCATATACAAGCGACCCCCGAATCGACCATTCGCAGATTGGACAATCGGGTTATAGTTTTGCTCGCGATGAGCAAAGTGGCTTGTTTATTCCAGAGCATCAAATCACGGGAATATCTATAAGTGAGCAATTTGCACCGCTTTTCAATGTCGATGCCACACACATAAGCGGCGTATCTGCAAGGATAGAATACAAAAAAAGTCGCGAATTGGCATTGAATTTTGCCAGTAACCAAGTTAGCGAAACCTTTAGCAAAGAATTGGTAATTGGTGCGGGTTATAAACTTGCCAATATATCGCTGTTTTTCAAAGATATGCGAGGCAAACAGAAAAAATCGAGCAACGATATTGATTTCCGTTTCGATTTTTCGTACCGGAATACATCGAATATTCTGCGCTCGTTGTTAGACGACCCAAACACCGACAATGTTACAAGTTTGACAAACGGAATGAACACATACTCAATAAAGTTTTCGGCAGATTATGTTTTGAATGATAATTTTAATTTACGTCTCTTTTACGACCATAACATAAATCAACCAAAAATTTCGCTCTCGTTTCCAACATCAAACATAAAATTTGGTCTTAGTTTAAGATTTACACTCGTTCCTAAATAACGATTTGTAGGGTGATATTTTTTTGAAATATGCCAAAAAATGGTTATAATGTACAAGGTTTGTTCATAGAATGCTTTCTCGCAATGTGAATTGGTTTTATGAACAAACCTTAAATATCAAAATTCCGAAGAATTTTTAGCGAAACTTTAAACCAGAAACAATGAAAATACAAAATCCCGAAAATACAGACGAAATTTTAATCATTCCGAATCCAATTTACGACG
>JAOZMU010000110.1 GCA_029934165.1 Bacteroidales bacterium | reverse complement strand
TAATTGATTATTATTTATTAGTTTTAATAATTTTGTCCAAAGTCTAATAATAAAAAGCTTAAGAACTTTTGTAAGAGTACTTATTTTGAGCTTTAACAATTCAAAAAATGCGATAATATCGGGAATATTTTAGTGTTTTTTTGAAGCCGTTAAAGGTTAAAATAACAAGTGCATAAGGTTAATTATTATTTGTGATTTACCTAACGGCTATTGCCAGTATTTTGTGTCAATTGTTATTCTCTCTGTTTTATGAAATGGCGATAATATTTCAAAATACTCTCTTTCGGTTTTCTTACGCATAATCTCAAGCAACTCAAAATACGTAGGTGTTTTATAATGCTTTGGTTTATACCTGAACGAACCTAAAATAATTTCCGAAAAAATGCCTTGCGTAATTTTATCTTTCTTGCGATAAATTTCTGCACCGCTGATATTTGCAACAATAAATGCGCCTGTATTTACACGAAATTGCTCAAAATATCCTTGCATAAGTTGCTTTGTCGCATTGAAATCAATTGCAAGTGTCGAGTCTGCTGCATTTTCAAATCTGTTCAATTGCAGATTTTGTTCTGCTGCTTGCGTTGTTATTTTGCTCATTTCCTTGTCTGTAACATACTGAGAACTAACGCCATCAATAAAAACATACCGATTCATTGCAGGGATTTTATTAAGCAAATCGGCAAATTTTGTAAACGGAACACTACCAATTTCCGGCTTTTTAAAATTTGTTCGCGTAGTTGCAAGGTAATAATCAAGGTTTTTATCCATGAGAATATGCCCGCCAATTATGAAAATAACTTTGTCTGTTGGTTGCGTGAGTTTCAGTATCTTACTGACCTCGGCAAACGATTTTTCTGTAAGTTTGCCATTAAAATATGTTGCATTTTTTTTCTGGTTTACACTCACGTTTTCTTTGAAAAAATTGTGAAGTGAGTTAAGTTCTGAGTTTTTATTTGTCATATTATATTTATCATCGACAAATTTATCGCAGCCAAACGTAAAAACGTAACAATTCGCTTTGCGTTCTTCGAGAGTCGAAGTAACATGAAATATTTGTGGCATAGAGAATGCCCCTTTTTTATTTACAACCTCGGCACGAATAATATTTTCGCCGGAACGCAAGTTTATTTGCACTTTTCGTGTGTTGCTCGATGAGTTGAAATTGCTCAAACTTATCCCATTTCTCCCATAAACAGGCACATCGTTGACATATAAATTTATTCGGTCGAGATCAAATTCGGTGTCGTCAGAATTTAGTTTCAGCGTAAATTTTCGTGAGCGTACTTCTGTTCGGAGAATTTTTCTGTCGGCAATTTCGATTTCGGGTATATGAAACTGATTTCCAATTAATCCCTCGTCATAATTTAAACGTTGCAAACGATGTTTGTGTAGTTTTTTATGCACTTTTATCAATGAAGTATTGCAGTTTAGTTTTTGTAAAACAACATCTGGACGATTGTACCGCAATGAAAATTGCTCAATCGGATAGGATTTATTTTTGTACGTAACAGACAGACCATCAACACCATGCAGCGAACTTCGATAATATAAACTGTCGGTTATCGAGATGTAGTCGTCGTCGTTAATGTTAATAAATTTTGCTTGCCAACTACTTGTCGTCAAGCTCCATAGTTTTATAACTCCATTTTTTTCAATTGTTAATAATTTTTCATTGTCTCTGGTGAATAGGGCTTTTTGCACTTCCAAGTCTCCAACAAATATGTTCTTCACTTCGCCAGAATAAACATCAATCAACTGGGCAGAATTTCCATAAGAAATAGCAACCAAAGAGTCGCCATAGCTGAATGTTAAAGAGTTAATGTTGTTTTCAAATTGCTTTGATATGATGATTGCTTTCTTTTTTGTATCCCAAATCTGAACAAGCCCATTTGTGGTTGCGTGCGCCAAAAGCGATGTGCTGTTTCCGTATGCAAGAGCTGTTGCGGGTGTGGCTTTCCTTTTATTCTTATTGAAGTTTAACGGCAAAATTCCGGCAACATTTGCACTTGCTTTTTGGGCAATTTTTTTTGTGTCTCGTGGCAAAGTATTTGAGATAGTTATACTGCCAGAATAATCGGGGCTTGATAAATCTAACTGGGTAATTTTGTCCGAGGTAGATGCAAAAGCAAGCAGATTATTTTCCGGATTTGTAGAAATTGCCAATTGGCTTGACGATGTTTTCTCAAAAGAGGCAATACATTTTGCTCGCAGCGGATTCCAAATTTCAATGTACGAAGAGTCGTTATAATACGAAGCCATTTCGGGGACAACACCACCGTTGTAGAGCTTGAAAAGTTCCTCTTCATCAACAGTCGAGTAGCTACGTGTTCGTGTCAAGACAATGTCTGTAACGCCGGCAATGAAAGCAATTTGTTTCACGCTGCTGTTTGGCACGTTGAATGTGTTAAGAGCCTGAAACTCATGCTGTAACGTATTATATCGCCAAAACCTAATAATCGAATCATGCGCCGTAACAAGACGCTTACGCTCAGGGCTATATGCCAAAGATGTGATGCGTCCAGAAATTTTGGTGTCAATTTTTCCGGTCAAGATTCCTTCGTCGAGATTCCAAATTTTAACTACGCCGTTTTCTCCAGCAATGAGCATTTCGTTTCTATCCTCGACAATTGCGACATCATTAATAACTGTCTGAACACCAAACTGACGTAGTATTTTCCCGGTTTCAAAATCATACTCAGAGATATTATGGTTATTATCGCAGGCTATGAAGGCGCGCTCTGTCGGATTAACCTCCAAATCTCGGAAACCACCAAATTGTTGCTTTTCCCAAACAATATCATTTGTGTTTAAATCCCAGATAGATAGGATTCCGTGCGTTTTTTGTTCTTTTGGCACATCTTCGTTTTCGCCAAAATTCTTGAAAAAAGAAATCGCCAAGCGGTCTTTCGATGGGTCGAAAACAATTTTTTGCACCGGATGCGTGTACTGGTCTAAAATACCATAATTCTTACCCGAAATAACACTCCAAACCCTCACACGGCTATCATTTCCGCCAGCCGCAACCAAGTCATTAGCAAGGTTTAGGGCGATAGAATTTATTCGCTTCGGAAGAAAACTATATTCATTTACTTTCTTACTTTTTTGCCATTCCCAGCGTTTGACAAAAATATCTTCGCCTGCCGTGTAAATATATTTTCCGTCCGATGAGAAACATGCTGTAAGCACCGAGTTTACATAATCGACACGTTCTTTCATTATTTTTTTTGGTTTACGTTTCCGAAAATCCCATACGATGGCTTTTTCATCGTCGCTACCACTGACAAGAAATTTGCCGTTCTTGCTGAACTCCAGCGTATTAACATCGGAACTGTGTTTGTTTAATTCGTCAATTACCTTTTCTTTTTTAAAATCCCATATAAGAATTTTGCTCCCAGAACTACTCACAAGAATATTCATCAAGGGATGAAATGCTAGAGCTTTTGCTATTTTGCCTTTATTCTCGAACGATTTGATAAGTTTTCCAGTTTTATTATCCCATATTTTTATCACATTGTCTTCGCTTGCCGAGGCTATCAAAGTTCCGCGATAATTGTATGCCAGCTGGTGTACAGGCGCGTCGTGGCTACTTTGTAGGATAATGCGCACTTCGTCTTGGGCAAGCAAAGCCGGTGGCAATAATAATAATAGTATGGCTATAAGGACGGTAAAATATTTCATCTTTCTTTTTTTTGTAAAACGTTAATAAGTTGGTGTGTCAAAATAATCGACACTTTTCGAGTTGTTATTGACTTGAATATAAGCTATATACAGTTTACGGTAAATAGCACTGCATAATTAATGATGATAGAAAAAATTATTATTATTTAATGCCAGAATTTTGTTAGTTGTTATACTAAGCTGCTATCAAGTTGAATAAATTATAGTTTCTAACTAAAAAGTAATCAGCAATATACAAAAATTTGTTTGCCATATTCGATACGATACCGTATTGATATATAAAATTAAACGAAAGACAAGTATATTTTGTTTGAACAAACGTGTTTTTTTAACTATTAATAAACAGCAAATATAGTTATATTCAGTCAGAAGACAATTTTGGACAAATAAATTAGGTGGTGTTTTTCGTATAAAATAACTTTGTATTTTGTGTGGACACACTTTGGGTATTATGTTCACCACTGTCGGTATTGTTTGAAGCCACACCGATAGTAATTTTTTACAATTTAGTATTTTAGCTCCGTAGGAGTAACCGAAACATATAGAACTATTTATTAGGAGTTGTATATAGCTTATATTCAGGTCAATAACAACTCGAAAAGTGTCGATTATTTTGACACACCTGCTTACAACCAACTTGGCTTACGTTGGAAAAAAAATCTGAAACTATTTTTTCCAAAAATACCATTCTCGTTTCAAAAATAAACCCTAATTTTCTATCTTTGTTACCTATTAGATTGAAAACCAAAATACCTCGAAAATGGATATTATCTATTATAACGAACTTGATTATTCGACTGTCGAAAAGCAGTTTAAGAAAGTTGTGAAATATTTATCTACTAATAATTTTGCCTCGGCAGACATAAAAAAAATAGCCAACACAGATTACTATCGAGCCCGTCTGGATAAAAAAAATCGTTTACTGTTTAAATTTGCAAAATACGAGGGCAAATCTTATATCCTTCTGTTGGAAGTAATTCTGAATCACGATTACGATAAATCAAAATTCCTACGCGGCAAAATTGTTGACGATGAAAATAGTCTGCAAATATCAGAGCCAGAGCAAGTTATCAAAGAAGATGTTAAGCAATTGGTTTATCTAAACAAAAAAAGCAAGCATTTCAATATTCTTGATAAAATTATTTCATTCGATAATTTACAAGACGAAATTTATTCCCTACCTACTCCGTTGGTTATCATTGGCTCGGCAGGAAGCGGAAAAACAATAATTACGCTCGAAAAACTAAAAAAACTTCGTGGTAATGTTGCCTATATTTCTCTTTCGGCTTTTTTGGTTGAAAACGCTCAAAATGTCTATTATTCAAATAATTACGAAAACGATAACCAAGAAGTAGATTTTTTATCGTTTCACGAATATGTTGCAAGCATAAAAATACCCAAAGGTGGCGAAATTAAATATCAAAACTTTGAGCAGTGGTTTGCAAAACACAATCACGGCAGCAAATTCAACGAGCCATTCAAACTTTACGAAGAGTTTAAAGGAGTGCTTACGGGTGCAATAATCACAAAGCCATATCTCTCGCGAGCCGATTATAATAGTCTGGGAATCAAGCAGTCTATTTTCAATAAACAAGAGCGCGATGCTGTTTATGATATTTTTGAAAAGTACATAAAATTCCTTAGCACAAGCAGTTGGTACGATTTGAATGTTCTTTCGTATGAGTATCTCAGTTTGGTGGAGCAGAAATACGATTTTATTGTTATCGACGAGGTACAAGACATAACAATTGTCCAGTTGAAGTTGATACTCAACTCATTGAAGGCATATAATAGATTTTTATTAAGCGGAGATTCAAATCAAATTGTTCACCCAAATTTTTTCTCGTGGGCTAAGATTAAAACTCTTTTTTATGAAAGTAGTTTCGATTTTAGTTTAATACGTATTTTACGTACAAACTACCGTAATTCGCAGAAAGTAACAGAGTTATCAAATATTTTATTGCGAATAAAAAACACACGTTTTGGGTCTATCGACAAGGAAAGTACATATTTAATAAACTCAATATCCGAGAAAAAAGGCGATGTTTTATTATTGAATAATAACAATAAATCTAATCGGCAGTTGAACTCCAAAACGCAAAATTCGACAAAATTTGCTGTTTTAGTAATGAATAATAAAGATAAAGCATTAGCAAAAAAATCTTTTAAAACGCCACTAATTTTCTCTATTCAAGAAGCGAAAGGTCTTGAGTATGATAATATTATATTATTTAACTTCATCTCAAGCTACGAAAAAGAATTTAAGGAAATTACGCGAGACGTTACCGCCGAGATGCTCGAAGATGAGCTAAAGTATTCGCGTGCTAAAAACAAAGAAGACAAGGACTTAGAGGTGTATAAGTTTTTTATTAATTCTTTGTATGTTGCTTTTACGCGTTCGATAAAAAACTTGTATCTGATTGAAACACAGAAGAATCATCGCATTTTTGAACTACTCAAGCTAAAAGAAGAAAAGCAAAGCTTGAAAATAGAAACGCAAAAATCCGATGCCAACGAGTGGCTCGACGAAGCCGATAAACTCGAAAAACAAGGAAAACTGGAGCAAGCCAATCAAATTCGGGCAAAAATTTCTGGAGTTCAGTATTTGACAGAAGAGGAGTATAATGCGTTAAAAATAAAAGCATTAGATAAAGAAAAAACCGAGAGAGAAGTAAAACGCGAAAGAAAAGATTTGTATCGCCATGCGGTTGCAAGGCTGGATTTCGATTCGATTGAGAAATTGGCAGATTTAGATTTTGCACGCGCCATTGCTTATATGAGAGAGCTGAAAGCCGACCAAAAAATACTGGAAAAAAATTGCCGTCTGAACCGAAAGGATAATTTGAAAAACATCATCAAAGAGTACGGCATCAATTTTCGTAGCAGCGAAAAGGGCATGACAGGACTGATGCTGTCGTTGTATTACAGTTCAGAAAATATGGTTGATTTTTTCCTTGAGCGAAACGCCGATGTTAATCTGATGAATACCGATGGTAAAAATGCGTATCAAATTGTCATCGAAGCAATGTATCGTAGAGAAGTTATGAAAAACAAGAACGAAGGTTTAGATGTTAATGCGTATGAGAAATATACGCAAAAATTACAAGCATCTTTCATGCGATATAATGCCGATGAGAAATTGTATAAAATACATAAAAAATCAATGCAGTATTTTTTGCTTAATTATTTTACTGCTGTTAGCGATATTGTATATGAACATAAACTTAGTGAAGCGCGAAAAAACGCTGAAAAAGAAGCAAAAGAACAACAACGTAACAAAAAATATCGTCATTATGATATACCTAAACATGATTATGAGTTTTTTATGAAAAGCGTTGAGAAGGGCTTTAGTGTTGATGATATTGTAAAATTTGTTGAGAAATTACCGGAAACAGTCATGCCTGAATTTAGAAAAAAACGTCAGTATATTAGTTCGATGCTTTCTTCAAACGAGGTTGAAAGAGATTTTATTTATAATAGAAAGATTTTCAAACGCATAAAAAGAGGTTTCTATATTATGAATCCAGATTTGGAGATTTTAGATTAATTGAGATAAAACAATAGTATATGATATTGCTTATTAAGAATATTAAAAAACTTGTTCAGGTTGAAGAACAGGCTGTTGCAAAAATTTCTGGTGCAGATATGGCAAAACTTGCAACCATCGACAATGCCTTTTTATTGATTGAAGACGAGCGCATTGTTAATTTTGGTACAATGGACGAACTTACGAATCCAAGCGTATGGAAAATGACATCGTGCAAGGCAGACAGTTTGTTAAACGCTGATATTAAGGTTATTGATGCAACAGGACAAATGGTTTTGCCGTCCTTTTGTGATTCGCATACGCATATTGTCTATGCTGGGAGTCGTGAGATTGAGTATATTGATAAAATCAAAGGATTATCGTATGAAGAAATTGCTGCTCGTGGCGGTGGGATTTTAAATTCTGCAAAACTTCTTCGCGAAACATCGGAAGATGAGCTTTATCGACAGTCGATGCTACGGGTAGAAGAAATGATTTCGATGGGAACAGCCGCCGTCGAGATAAAAAGTGGCTACGGATTGACACCCGAAAGCGAATTGAAAATGCTGCGAGTGATAAAACGTATTCGCGAAAATTCGCCGATGATAATAAAATCAACATTTTTGGGAGCGCATTCCATTCCGGCAGAATATCGCGGAAGGCAAACAGAATATGTCGATTTGGTTATCAGTGAGATGATTCCGCAGGTTGCAGCCGAAGAATTGGCAGATTATATAGACGTTTTTTGCGACAAAGGATTTTTCACTGTCGAGGATACCGACCGTATTTTGTTGGCGGGAATGAAATACGGAATGCGTCCAAAAATCCATGCAAACGAGCTTGATTATTCTGGCGGAATACAAGTGGGCGTAAAATACGATGCGCTTTCTGTTGACCATCTCGAATTTGTTGGCGATGCAGAAATTGCGGCATTGCAAGGCAGTAATACGATGCCAACGGTTTTGCCCGGAGCGGCTTTTTTCTTAAACATGGAGCTTTCGCCTGTCCGTAAGATGATGAATGCTGGACTTCCGGTTGCACTTGCATCAGACTATAATCCAGGCTCTTCACCATCTGGAAACATGAAATTTGTGATGTCGTTGGGCTGCATAAATTATAAAATGACACCCGAAGAAGTAATAAATGCAACAACAATAAACACTGCTTATGCTATGGGTATCAGCGATGTAGCCGGAAGTATAGCACGTGGTAAATTTGCAAATGTTTACATAACAAAAAATATCCCGTCATACGAATTTTTGCCTTATGCTTATGGTAGTAACCTGATTGACAAGGTAATAATCAAAGGAAAAATTCAATAACCAACGATTATAAGAACGAAGATTAAATTAACCTATACCATTATTTGCTGTTTGTTGCTGATTTTCAGTCAAATAGCAAATCGTTGTCTCAACATTAAAAAGTGAATGGCACTTATAACTGAAAACTCTTGTTTTATATAATCTGGCTCTATGGAAGAATATTGTTGGTATTGAATTTCAATTTTGGCATAGGACTTT
>JAOZMU010000109.1 GCA_029934165.1 Bacteroidales bacterium | reverse complement strand
ATTTAACAGAGCTAAAAATAGCTAATTATTAACACCCCAGTCTTAGACCTTACAATACAAATATACGGCATTTTTGCAAGAATATCTACCCTCGCCCAATGCTGCAATATATTTTATAACAAAAACAAATTTGATTTATTGTTTATTTTGTATATTTCGGTGTGCGTTTATAGACCGCCAAAACTAATGTTTGTGGCGTTGTATGTAGTGCAAAAAACAGCCGGTAAAAAAATCGGATAATATTTCGTAGCTTTGTAAACTTTACAAATTGATGGAAATTATTGGGATTTTAAAAACATCAACAAATTAGCAAAAAAACATCAACAAATTAGCAAAAAGAGATTAGAAATGGCTTTAAAACACACAATTATAAAGAATTTCACCACTGGCAATAGTGCTGATTATCAATCAATTGACATTTCGTTTGAAGTTTTTGGGAAGGAGTTGCACTCGGCTCCAATTATTGTTGTTGTGCATGCTCTTACGGGCAATTCTGATGTATTGAGCAAGGAAAAAGGCTGGTGGAAGGAACTTATTGGCGACCATAAACTTATGAATACCAAGCGATATACAGTAATTGCTTTTAATATTCCCGGAAACGGATACGCTGGTGAGCTTATCGAAAATTATCGGGATTTTGTGGCAAAAGACATTGCGCAGCTTTTTTTGCTTAGTTTGGAAAAGCAAGCTATCACAAATATTTTTGCCGCAATTGGAGGCTCGCTTGGCGGTGGAATTGTTTGGGAAATGGCGGCTCTGCAACCCAAATTTATAGAATATATTATTCCGATTGCTGCCGATTGGAAAGCTACCGACTGGCTTATGGGTCAGTGCTTTGTGCAGGAACAAATTGTAATTAACACAAATTACAGTCTGGAAGATGTCCGAAAAATGGCGATGCTTTTCTACAGAACGCCAAAATCGTTTACCCGAAAATTTATGCGAACAAAAACCAGCGATAATAAAATGTATAATGTCAATTCTTGGCTTAATCATCACGGTAGAAAGCTAGAAAAACGCTTCTACGCAAAAGCCTATTTAATGATGAATCAACTCTTGAGTAGCATCGACATTACAACAAAATCGCAAAGTTTTGATAACCTCGTTTCAAAAATTACTGGTACTATTGTCCAAATTGCCATAAATTCCGATTTAATTTTTGTTCCCGATGAAATAATGGCGACAAAAGAACAACTAAATCGGCTCAACGTAAAAAATGAATACCACGAAATTCTATCGGACGATGGACATGATGCCTTTTTGATTGAACACCAACAAATTACTAATTTTCTGCAACCAATTTTTCCAATTTGCACGCAGGTATTTTGAGCTTTAACAATTCAAAAAATGCGATAATATCGTGAATATTTGAGTGTTTTTTGAAGCCATTAAAGGTTAAAATAACAAGTGCATAAGGTTAATTATTATTTGCCTAAAACCCCATAATTCGGAATTTCTACATGAGCGAAAATAATTTGCATAACATTGTTTTTACAGTTTGTACGTTGAGTCATCTTTCACGCGCTATAGTGCTGATTGATAGTTTAAAAGAAAACTGTGATGCCGTTCCATATATTATTTTTATTGACGATGAAAAACTCATACCTATCTCTGTTAGAGCCGAGTATAACTTTGTTCAGGTGGAAGAAATTGCGATTGATGATTTTGATATTTTGTGCAGAAGGTATAATATTTCTGAGCTAAGTTTTATCCTGAAACCACATGCGGCGGAATACTTTCTTGCAGAATTTAAAAACTGTAAAGCAGTGTTATATTTTGATTCGGATATTTGTATTTATAGTTCTATAAATGAATTATTTAAGCATTTTGAAGACTCCGATTTGATTTTAACTCCTCATTTGATTTATCCAAATTTTAACTCCAAAATAATTAAATCCGAGTTTGAAACTTTGCGCACTGGTAATTATAATTTAGGTTTTTTTGGATTCTCTAAAAGCGACAACTCAATGAGTATTTTACGATGGTGGAAACTTCATGTTAATGAGTATGGAATAGAAAACCGAGCCTTCGGACTTAGTGCTGACCAATTTTGGGTTAATGCTATTCCGCAATTGTTTTCAAGCGTTAAAATTTTAAAACACAGTGGATTAAATGTTGCATATTGGAATATTTATGAAAGAAATATTACTATCAAAAATTCAAAATATTTAGTTAACAATACCGCGCCACTTGTGTTTGTGCATTTTGCTGCGTTCAATCCATTACGCCATAGTTTTAATTCTTTACTTAATGAAAAATATAACGGTAAATCCTTGCCACAAGCAATTTTAGGAGATTTATCTAGCAAGTATGCGCAAAAATTGATTGATGCTGGTTACCAAGAGTTTTCCCAAATAAAATCTGTTTATTCAAAATCGTTTCGGCAGATTATCTCGAATAAATATGGAAAAAAAAGCAATTTTAAAAGCAAACTTAATTACCTTTTTGTTGTTTTTTTATCGTTTTTTCCATCTTTTGTTATTCGCTTTTTTCGTAAACTCGCAGTTTTCTTTTTAGCTAATTTTAAGAAATAATTTGATGAAAGCAGATAACAGGTCAGGAATTTCTATAGTTATGTGTTGTTATAATTCTGAAAAACGTCTTGAAAAAACGCTTCAACATATTATTAAACAAGACTATACCGGCGATTGTGAATTAGTGGTAGTAAATAATGCCTCAACGGACTCGACTGTTGAATTTGTAGAAAATTTCTGGAAAAATTTGTTGTCAAAAATTTTGCTTACAATCGTTAATGAAAATAATGCAGGATTAATTCATGCCCGCAAAACAGGAATACGTAATGCTAAATATAATCTGATTGTATTTGTCGATGACGATAATTGGTTGGATAAGAGTTACTTAAAAATTGCAAATCAAATTTTTGAAACCAATAAAAACCTTGCTGCCATTGGAGGTCAAGGCACACCAAAATTTGAAAAAAAGCCTCCAAATTGGTTTTTTCGGTTCGAGTCATATTTTGCACTAGGCAAACCTCCCAGCGCATTTCACTCGGAGGTTGGCTTGTTTGGCGCAGGACTTTCCATACGTAAAGACCTGTACCTTAGTGTTATACATCATGGTTTTGAGTCAATTTTAACGGGACGAAAAGGAAATAATCTTACATCCGGCGAAGATTTTGAACTTTGTAAGGCTTTTGTGTTATACGGCTATAAAGTTCAATATATCAAAGATTTAAAATTTATTCATCAAATTCCGGCATCACGAATTTCTTTCAATTATATAAAAAAACTAAACAAAGGAATGGGAAAGGCGTATCCCTATTTATTACTTTATGAGCTGAAAATTAGGCGTATGCAAAAAAAAGGATTTCTTTCCTTTTTAAAAACAAAATGGTCTTTTTTGTTGATGTGGCACATTTTGCGCTTTTTGTTTATTGTGTTTAAATTACTAATTATTTGGATATTAAAAAAAGACACAAAAATTATAATAGCAGAATTGTGGAAAAATAATTCGATAATTCTGGAATTATTGGTAGAGTTCCGTAATTTTAAGTCGCTTAAAATCAAACTTAAAGCGATTGATAATGTTATTCGTGAATACTAGAACTTTGGCAATTTTCGTTTAATAAACCTACCTTTTGTTAAATTATTTTCAATAAATTGACCATTTTTGAATACTACTTTGCCAGACTTTATCACAAATTCTGGAGATATTTTTGTCGTGAAACCTTCATAAATATTAAAATCGCAATTTTGATGATGGTTTTCTACCGAAATAATATCAGAACTGTCAGTGTTCCAGATAATTAAGTCGGCTTCGTAACCTATTTTTATTTTGCCTTTTTGGTCTGACAATCCGAATAATTCTGACGGGCGAACTGCACATAAATCAATAACTTGCATAATGCCTATAAGCCTGTCGTCTATGTTATTAGAATAAAGAAGTTGCATTCTGTGTTCGACACCACCAGCTCCATTCGGAATTTTGCTGAAATCGTTTTTACCAAGTACTTTTTGAGTCTTCAGCATAAATGGGCAGTGGTCGGTGGCAACTACATCTATATTATTGTCAATTAGGTGTTCCCACATTTTTTTTCGGCTTCCTTCGGAGCGAATAGGTGGGCTAATGACGTGCTGTGCTGCTTTTCCCCATTTTTGAGTATAAACCGAGTCGTCGAGAAGTAAATACTGAGGACATGATTCGATATACGCCAATTGACCATTTTTCCGGGCATTAATTACCAGTTCTATGCTTTCTGGTGTCGAAAGATGAACGAAATAAACTGGACAAGAAAATATTTTGGCGAGGATAAGAACTCTGTTAACTGCCTCAAACTCAGTAGCAGGAGGGCGCGAAAGAGCATGATATTGTGGAGTTGTATTCCCTGATGCCACGTTGTTTGAGACGAGCTTGTCGATAATATCTCCATTCTCTGCATGGACAACAACCATTCCACCGTTAATGCCCACTGTTTCAAGGACTTCAATTAATTCAGAATCACTCAGACCTATGTTTTTCTTGTAGGCTAAATAAACTTTAAACGTTGTCATTCCGAGCTTGATACACTCTTTGATTTCATTTTTATACTCACTTTTCCACGAAGTTATACTCATGTGAAACGAATAATCAACTAACGAATTTTGAGTTTCTGTTAGGCGTTTTTTGAAGGCAGATAAAAGAGATTCGTTTTTATGCGGGGTAACGAAATCAATTACCATCGTTGTACCTCCAGCTATGGCTGCTTTAGACCCAGAAAAGAAATCATCAGAGGAGTAGCCATTTGCCGTTTCTAAGTGAAAATGCACATGCGGGTCAATACCTGCCACTGTAATCAACTTATGATTTGCATCAATTACAATAGCATTTTCGTAATTTATCTTATTTTTAATATCAATGATAAGCCCGTCTTCAATAAGAATATCAGAAAATTTCTGACTTTCTTCGGTTGAAAGACTGCAATTTTTAATAAGTAAAGGTTTCATTTCTTGAATTAGAGTTTGTTCATAAAAAATTATCATTACTGTCAGTATGGCTTCAAGCCACACCAACAGTAGTGTCATTGATATGTGAAATCTAAATTATAATATTAAGTGATAAAAATAAATGAAAATTATTAGAATAAAAAGTGAAAATTCTGTAATTTAGCAACAAAGTTTTTAATTTAGCAATTAATTATAACTAATTCATAATTTGATGTTTAACATTCCAACTTTACAAAAACACAAGATATTATTTTTCATTCTTTTGAGCCTTGTTGCTGTTTTTTCATTGATTTCATCTGTCGTTATGTATCGTGATTTAATTCATCTTAACGAAACTAGCCAAGAAGAAATTAGAAAAATTGCAGATAAAGAAACTCACAAAGCCGCTAACCTGCTTGATGCTAGATTTAAGAAAGTCAAAGACTTAGTCTTCGATTTTGAAAAAAAACTTTCCAGCGGTAAAGTTTGGAATCGAAAGCGAGCATTACTTAAAAGCCTGAAAGTTTCCTCGGATTTGGCAGGTGCCGGAATAGCGTATAAAAAACGTAAATACTTAGACAATGTCGAATTATATGCCCCTTACGCGACAAGAACAGAACAAGGAGCAGATACAATGATGTTTCTAAATGACATCTACGATTATACGAAAGAAGATTGGTATATAGCCACTTTCAGAGATGGAGCTGGATGGACAGAGCCATTTTTGGAAGCTACAACTGGGCTATTTCTTACCTCTTTTATTGTTCCTTTTTATAAAAATGAAACCGATAAAAAACAAAAGAAAAATCCTATTGGTTTAACCTTTGGCGATTTTTCTATTGATTCGATTAAAAATATAATGTCAAATCTCAGACTGGGAAAAACAGGCTATGGGTATATTTTATCAAAAACGGGGGTTTTTCTGTCCCACCCAATAAGTAGTTACGTAACAAATCAGGTGTCCATTTTCGATCTTGCAAAACAACCAGAACACTCTTCCTTGAAAAAAATTTCCGACAAATTGCAAGGCAAAGGAAACAAAACCGGCATAATGGAAGTTTCTAACGAAATCACAGGGCAGACATCTTGGGTGATGTACATGACAATCCCTTCTACTGGTTGGACTTTGGTAACTAATTTCCCTAGTGAGGAATTAAAGATTGAAAATGAGACTATTAGAAAAACAACTATGCTTTTGACGATTTTTGTTTTTTTGTTTATATTCTCGTTTTTAGGACTTTTGTTTAGGATTTATTTATTCAAGAAAAGCAATATACCATTTTTTTTCATGGGTGCATTACTTTGTTTTGCGGCAACCATAACAGTGTGGCACGCCTCGTATAAATACCCTTCTGAAAAAGTTACAGATGCAACAAAAATAGTCAATAGAGTTGGACGAAATCATTTTTTACGTTCGCAAGAAAAATTGGCGGCAGAGCGTCGTACCGAAAAGCCAATAATTATTCCGACCGGACTCATAGTTCAATCTATTGAATTTCAGGGGTCTGATGCTGTTTTTGTCAGTGGATATGTATGGCAAAAATACACACCAGAGCAAAAAGAAAAGATTGGACAAGGCGTGGTTTTTCCTGATGCCTCTGCTATTTATATTAGTGATGCTTATCAGAAAAAATTGGCAGATTCAACGGAAACTTTTGGGTGGTTTTTTGGTATTACCATTAAACAACCCTTTGATTATGACTTATATCCCTTTGATAAAAAAGATGTTTGGATAAGGATAGAGCATGAAGAATTTAATAAGAATATTATTTTATCTCCAGATTTAGAGGCGTATAAATTGATAAATCCATCATCGAAACCAGGATTAGACAAGAACATGGTAATGCCATCGTGGGAAATTCAGGAAAGCTATTTTAGTTATGTCCCAAGGAGTTACGACACAAATTTTGGATTACCCGGCAGTGGTCGTATGGAACAATCCGAAGAATTGGCATTTACAGTAAAACTAAGGCGCGAAATTGTTAGTCCTTTGCTTTCCATTTTATTACCATTCTTGGTTATCGCAATTTTAATGTACGCCCAAGTCCTTGCCACACCATCAAGCACATACGATGGCTTCATGGCAGTATCAGCAGGACTATTATTCACTATATTATTAACACACTTTACGTTAAGAACTTCTTTAGAACCGAAAGGAGTTGTTTACTTCGAGTCTTTTTATTTTATCTTGTATTTATTTAATGCCTTGACAGTCTTAAACTTATTTGCATATTCAGACACGAAAGAAAATCTGATTAGCAAAGAAAAAAACATCTTTGCAAAATTGATATTTTGGCCACTAATCCTGTTTTGCATGCTATTCATCACAATACTTGTTTATTACTAATCAAGGTTTACCACTGTCGGAATGACCTCAAGCCACACCAACGTAATGATAAATTTTTATAAACAAACAATAAATAATGGAGAATAAATTTGATATTACTACTCTAACTAACAGCGAGTTAAAGGATAGTATTCAAAAACTTGGCGAAAAACCATTTCGCGCAAAACAAATTTCGGAATGGCTGTGGCAAAAAGGAGCTTCATCTTTTGACGAAATGACCTCTTTATCAAAAAATTTGCGCGAAAAATTAGAGTTAAATTTCAAAATACCAGCGATTAAAATTGCTCAAATACAAAAAAGCAGCGATGGAACAATGAAATTGGCTTTCGAGTTGGTTGATGGAGAGTTTGTTGAAAGCGTTTTAATTCCAGACCGCGATGCTTCGACCGAAGCCCCAAACCGCGCAACAGCTTGCATATCAACCCAAGTAGGCTGTAAACTTGGATGTGCATTTTGTGCCACCGGAAAAATGAAATTCCGACGCAATTTAACATCTTACGAAATATTTCGTCAGGTAGTTTCCCTCAAATCGTTGGCAAACGACAATTTTTCGGTAGATTTATCAAACATCGTTCTGATGGGAATGGGAGAACCATTGTTAAATTACGATAACACCTTAGATGCCATTGATATAATAACATCACCAAAAGGATTTGCAATGTCGCCACGACGCATTACACTCTCCACAATTGGAGTCCCAAATGCCATTCGTAAGCTTGCCGACGAAAAAGTCCGGTTTAATTTAGCCGTTTCTATACATACTGCTACAAACCTGAAACGTAGTGCATTGATGCCATTCAATAAAACAGCACCTCTCGAAAATCTAGCCGAGGCTGTTGAATATTTTCACGAAAAAACAGGTAGCCGAGTTACGTTTGAATATCTGATTTTGAAAAACTTCAATGACTCATTGAAAGACGCAGAAACATTTGCGAAATTTTGTCGAATTGTGCCATGCAAGGTGAACATAATTGATTACAACCCGACAGAAAACTCTCAATTCGAGAAAACAACACCAGCTCGCTTACGTTCTTTTGCCGAGTTATTAGAGGGTAAAAACATGATAGTAAATGTTCGACGCAGCCGAGGAGACGATATTGCTGCCGCCTGTGGACAACTTGCAAACAAAAAGAACAATTAATTTTATGTTCGTAATTGATGCAAAAACTGTTTTATTATGAAACAATTGACAAGCAGGAGTCTTTGTAAAGCCTTGTCAATGAGTTGTTTATAATATTTGGCTCGAAAATTGGTCATAAAACCTGAAAAATCTACAAAATTATCTTACTTAATAATGAATAAAAAAAACAGAATTTGCTCATAAAAAGCAATTTCCATTAAAAAAAGCGTTATGCGTGTTTTTGCGGATAAAAAAATTATCACCTTTTTTAGGGCGGCATAAGGGCTTTCCGCTTGTAGTTGCCTCGTGCCTTGCGTTTTTGGCAATGTCGGCGCAG
>JAOZMU010000108.1 GCA_029934165.1 Bacteroidales bacterium | reverse complement strand
CGTTTTATTGTTTCATAATTAATTAATTTATATTTTTTTGTCCAAAGTCTAATATATGAAACATGCCAATAATTTGTTGGTTACTTACGATTTATACCAAAGCACCACTTTTTACGCTATCAAATAGTTCTTCCGACCTTTTCAGGTAAATTGATTTTTAATTCTTTTGCAAAAGTTTTCGTAAAAAAAGGCGATGCTAACCGTAGTTAACATCGCCCATTTTGCCGTTTTGTTTTTGCTATTAATTTCCGGTACGAGCAATCAATTGATTGTACTCTTCTGGTGTAATATCGTTGAAATAATAGTTTATAGGATTTACAGGACTTCCGTTTTTCAATACTTCGTAATGTAGGTGTGGAGATGTCGAAAGACCAGTGCTACCAACGTGTCCAATCAAATCGCCACGTTTGACTTTTTGTCCGCGTCGGACAAGACTTTTGTTTAGGTGGGCATAGCGTGTTTTATATCCATGTCCGTGGTCTATCAAGATTTGACGACCATATCCGCCAGAATATTTCGTGTTACGAACAACGCCATCTGCTGTTGCATAGACTTTTGTTCCTCGTGGTGCAGAAAAATCTACGCCTTCGTGCATACGTTTTGTGCGGAGAATTGGGTGGATGCGGTATCCGAAAAAAGAAGCTAAGCGAGCGCGTTTTTTAGATACCGGCGAAATAGCGGGAATACTTGCAAGGCGGTCTTTGCGTTGATTTGCAATTTTAACAATTTCGTCGTAAGAATTTGATTGAACAACAAATTGTTTTGTAAGTTTGTCTATTTTTTGTGTTGTACTAACCACAATACTAGAGTTATCGAAACCTTTTAGGTCTTTGTAACGGTCTGTACCACCAAAACCAGCTTCACGAACAGATTTTGAAATTGGATTCAGGTTGTAAATTACTCTATATATATTGTCATCGTTGTCTTGCAGGTTTGTTAAGACCGAAGATAATTTTTCAACTCTTTGATTTAAAACATCATACTGCTGAATAAGTTGCTTTTTTTCGCGTTGCATGTGCCGGTAGTCGGCAGAATCAATGAAGAGAGAAAAAACTGTGAAGGAGATTAGGGCTATGAGCGCGGCTGCGGAAAAAACAATAACGGATAGTTTTAACAAACGCTCCCGAATTGACAATGATACTCTGGTATAACTTAGTGTTTCGGGGTTGAATTGATATTTACTTCCTAACATTTTCTTGTGATTAAGTTTGACATAATAGAAAACGGGCTGTTATTTTCTTGGTGGCAAAACCTTTGTCTCTACTGGATTTGCCAAACAAATAAATTTAATTTACTTTTGTCTGAAACTAAGGTAATTTCTGACATACTTTCTTATAAACACTCGGCAAAACTAAAGAAATAAATTGATTTTGCAAGAATTTTGAATAAGAATTTTATTAACAATTTAATAACATTAGCACAATGACATCAAACGAAATACGAAAACAGTTTACTGAATTTTACGAATCGAAAAACCACAAAATAGTTAGTTCTGCACCAATGGTGGTGAAAAACGACCCAACTTTGATGTTTACAAACGCTGGAATGAACCAGTTTAAAGATATTTTTCTGGGAAATAAAGATTTGGGAGATTCGAGAGTAGCAAACACGCAAAAATGTTTACGTGTTTCGGGCAAACACAACGACCTCGAAGAAGTTGGACACGACACATATCATCATACAATGTTTGAGATGTTGGGAAATTGGTCTTTTGGCGATTACTTCAAAAAAGAAGCTATTGACTGGGCTTGGGAACTGCTGACAAAAATATATGGCATCGACCAAGAACGTTTGTATGCCTCTGTTTTTGAGGGCAGTCCCGAAGAAAATACTGCTCGCGACGAAGAAGCATATAATTTATGGCTTAAATATCTTCCAGCAGAACGAATTATAAACGGTAATAAAAAAGATAATTTCTGGGAAATGGGCGACACCGGACCTTGCGGACCCTGCTCGGAAATTCATATTGATATTCGTTCCGACGAAGAACGACAAAAGGTTGATGCTTTGGAACTTATAAACAAAGACCACCCGCTTGTAATCGAAATTTGGAACCTTGTTTTTATACAATATAATAGACGTGCAAACTCGACGCTGGAGCAGCTCCCAGCACAACACGTCGACACCGGAATGGGCTTGGAGCGTTTGTGCATGGTTGTCCAAGGAAAAAAATCCAATTACGACACTGATGTTTTTCAGCCAATAATTCAAAAACTCGCCAAATTGTCGGCAAAAACCTACGGTCAATCCGAAGAAACAGACATTGCCATGCGTGTTATTGCAGACCATCTTCGCGCCGTTGCTTTTTCGATTGCCGACGGACAACTACCTTCCAATGCAAAAGCTGGCTATGTTATTCGTCGTATTTTGCGCCGCGCAGTACGATATGGCTATACTTTTTTAGGACACGAAGAACCAATAATTTATAAACTCGTTTCCGCTCTTATTGAAAATATGGGCAACGCATTTGCCGAGCTAAAATCGCAGCAAGACATTATAGCAAAGGTTATTAAAGAAGAAGAAAACTCTTTTTTGCGTACTTTGGCAACAGGAATAAAACTGCTCGAACAACTGATGGAAAAAGCAAGAAAAGCAAGCAAAAAAACCATCACCGGCAATGATGCGTTTGTGCTTTACGACACTTTTGGCTTTCCATTCGACTTGACAAATTTGATTCTGCGAGAAAACAACCTATCTGTTTCCGAAGAGGATTTTCGTACCGAAATGGACAAACAAAAAAACAGGTCGCGCCAAGATGCAAAAGTTGAAACCGACGATTGGATAATTCTACAACAAGATGATATTGAGGAATTTATAGGCTACGAATACACACAAACACAAGTCGAAATTACGAAATATCGAAAAATTGTCCGTAAGAAAAAAGAACTATTTCAACTTGTTTTCAACCTGACACCTTTTTACGGCGAAAGTGGCGGACAAGTAGGCGACAAAGGATATATTGAGGCAAACGGCGAGAAAATTAAAATCATTGACACGCAAAAAGAAAACGACCTGATTGTCCATATCACCGAAAAACTCCCAACCAATTTATCGGCAGAATTTGAGGCATTTGTAAACCAACAAAGCCGCAACCTAACAGAATGCAACCACTCGGCAACACACCTTTTACACAGTGCTTTACGAACAGTTTTGGGCAACCACGTAGAACAAAAAGGGTCGTTTGTCGATGAAAAACGTTTGCGATTTGATTTCTCTCATTTTCAGAAAGTTACAGACGACGAAATCATAAAAATAGAACAACTCGTAAACGATGATATTCGCAAAAATATTCCACTAAAAGAGCATCGCGGAATACCCATGAGCCACGCCAAAAGACTTGGAGCTTTAGCACTATTTGGCGAAAAATACGGCGATTTGGTTCGCGTAATTAGCTTTGACAATTCCATCGAATTGTGTGGCGGAACACACGTTGACACAACAGGCAAAATTGGCTTTTTCAAGATAACAGTCGAAAGCTCAATAGCATCAGGCATTCGTCGAATCGAAGCCATAACAGCAAAAGCAGCCGAAAACTTTATTGCAAAAGAAATTTCGACATTGACACAAATCCGTTCAATGTTCAAAAACCCAAAAGATGTATCAAAAGCCGTTTCAACTCTTTTTGATGAAAAAGAACAGCTTCAAAAACAAATTGATGCAATTGTGCGCGAAAAAACGAATTTATTGCGCGAAAACCTGCTAAAAAACATCGAAAACGTCAACGGAATAAACATAATAGCAAAAAAAATCGAAGCCGATTCCGCACAAGCAGTAAAAGACCTTGCCTTTCAGCTCAAAACCAAAGTTTCCAATTTGGTGCTCATCATAGGAGCCGAAATAAAAGGAAAACCAAACTTGACTGTTATGGTTTCCGAAAACCTTGTCGAAGAGCGCAAACTTCATGCCGGACAGGTAGTTAGGCAAGCAGCAAAAGCCATCAATGGCGGAGGTGGCGGACAACCGTTTTATGCCACAGCCGGCGGAAAAAACATAAACGGCATCGAAACAGCAATCAGCCAAGCACGCGAACTTCTGGTTAATAATTAATTACGAATTACGTGATAGCTTAATAACAATCAGTTTTTTTGGGCGGCTGCGGGCTTTCCGCTTGTAGTTGCCTTGTGCCTTGCGTTTTGGCAATGCGTTTGGCGGAGCTTCCTACCGGTCGCTCGCCAAAACGCAGCCAAAATCGCAAACCACTTCGGCAAGCTACCGCTACAATCCCTGCCGCAAAACGCCGTTGTAGCAAGCGTTTTTACGTATTTTTTCCACAATGATAATCGTAGGTGATAATAAAAATATTTTCGGCACTTTTTTTGTTAATATTGAGTTAAATGTCAACAAAATACCTTTCATAATAAGGTCTAAAACCTTATTTTATTAAACGTTTAAGTTGTGAATTAACAACTTACGTTAATAAAAAACGGAAGAACTTTTGTAAGAGTATTTATATAACACAATATGCTTAAAAATTTTTCACATGAAAAAAGCACTATCACTATTAGTTTTTAGTATGCTACTAATTTTTTGCAAAGTCGGACACTCGCAGACAAGCAGCGAATATTTGATGAAAGCAGCTTTTATTGAGCGATTTACGCGTTTTACTACATGGCCAAATTCTAATGGATTCTCTGATAATAGCCGTCCCTTCATAATATCAGTACTTGGAGACAATCCCTTTGACGGAGTTTTAATACGTGTTTTTCTTGACCATAAAGTCAAAAATAAGAACGTTGAGTTACGCTATTTATCCGACATCAACCAAATTAAAGATTGTAGTATCCTGTTTATAACCAGTAAAATGTCGCCAAAAATTTCGCAAATAATACGCAAAACCCAAAACAAACCCATTTTGACTATTAGCGATACGCCCGGATTTTGTGAAGCTGGCGTTTTGGTTAATTTTTTTCTGCTCAATAATAAATTACGTTTCGAGGTGAACCAAACAAAGGCAAGTAATTCCACATTGAAACTGAGCCATTTAATTTTACAACACGCCAAAATTATCGAACCAAAACAAAAATAATCATGCGTTTTTTCAAACAATTACCGCTCAAGTGGAAAAACATTCTTGTTATTTTAGTAGTATCTATGCTTACAACTAGCGTAGGACTGGCTATTGGCTCGTATATTGTCGTAACTAATTATAAAGCCAGCATGGTGCAAAAGGTGCATATTGCGGCAAAATTAACGGCAAAAATGGCAATTTCGGAAATTTCATTTGGTCATGGCGGCGAAATGCGTAAGTATTTGATGTGGCTAAAAGAAATACCAGATTTAAAAAACGCACGCATCTATACGCCAGATAATAATCTCTACTCTGCCCTAAACAGTGAGGATACGTTGCCACAAAAGCCCAAAAACTCAAAAAACTCATGGTATAAATACGATGACGATTATCTTCATTTGTCAGAACCTATGCTGCAAGACGGAAAGTACGAGGGTTTTCTTTACATACGCATTGGCATGGAAACTCTTGATAATCAAATCTTTCGTTATTTAAAAACAACACTTATTATATTGGTACTATTGTTTTTTTTATCGTACTTTTTTGCCAGTTTTTTCCAGAAAGTTCTTTCGCGTCCGATACTTCACCTTGCGCAAACAGCCCAAAAAGTTACACAAACAGGAAATTATGGCATACGGATAAAAAAAACTACGAGCGATGAAATCGGAAAACTCTACGACCAATTCAACAGTATGCTCGAACAAATTCAGACCCGACAAGCCAAGCTCAAAGAGGCAAACTCTGCATTATCGGAAAGTAAGGAGAAGTTTAAAAAAATATCGTCCTCGGCAAACGATGCAATTATCGTAATAGATAATACGCAAAACATCGTATTTTGGAATCGCGCAGCTACAAAAATATTCGGCTATACTAAAGAAGAGATACTAACAAAACCACTCGTAAAACTACTGCCTAATAATCGACAAAAAGAACGTTTCGGCGTTGTAGCTCGCGCAATGGTGCAACAAAACGCAACCGAAAAAAATCCTTCTCCTTATGAGATGTTAGCAATACGTAAGGATAAAAAAACAATAGACATAGAACTTACTGCGTCTAAAATAGAAGTTAAACAAAACAACCATTGGGTAACAATAATTCGGGATATTACGGACAGAAAAATTGCCCAACAAAAATTGAAAGATGCAACCGAAAAAGCGATTGAATCTGAAAAGCTAAAATCGGCATTTTTGCAAAACATTTCGCACGAGATACGAACACCTATGAACGGAATAATGGGCTTTGCCGGCTTGCTGAAAGACCCAATGACAACGCAAAAAGAGTTGCACGAATACGCTGGATATATTGTCGAGAATGGCGAGAATTTAATACTTTTGATAGATGATATTGTGGATATTTCTAAAATCGGCAGTGAGCAAATGACTCTTAACAAACAAACGATAAACCTCACTAAACTCCTGAAAGACATCTACATAACGCAAAACAAGCAAAAGAAAACACACCAGAATAGTAGAGTAAAACTGATACTAAACGAAACATTATTATCTTGCAATACGGTTATCGACACTGACCCTGATAGATTGAAACAGGTTTTTTTCAAACTTTTAAGTAATGCTATAAAATTCACTGAGCGCGGCGTTGTTGAATTTGGCTATGAAATTATTGACAATAAAGTCCAATTTTTTGTGTCAGATACCGGAATAGGAATCGAAAAACAGAACTACAATAAAATTTTCGAGACATTTAGTAAAATAAATAAAAACACCTCAAAACTTTATTGTGGCACAGGTTTAGGTTTGGCAATTTCTAAAAGTATTATTAACTTACTTGGTGGCGACATATGGGTTGAATCTGAAGTTGGAAAAGGCTCAATTTTCTATTTCTGGCTACCACTAAGTGCATAAGTGAATTACGAATTGCTTACGTCTGATAATATTCATGTTACAAAATTTAGGATAATCTTTTTTAGCAATTCTTTATCAACCGAAAACGACAAATATTATTTTCGGTTTCTAAGTAAAATGAATTTAATAAAGTAAACCATTAAAATTCCTAACTAAAACTAAATCAGGCGTAAGCAAAATTATTAATTATTAATTTTCCATTACTTACAAAAGTTCTTACGCTTTTTATTAACCTAAGTTGTTAATTCACAGTTTAAACGTTTCATAAAAAAATAGGTCTTAGACCTTAGTTGATAACTAAATTTGACTTTACCACAGGTAAAGTCAATAATTTATCAATTTTGCAATCTTACGCTTAAAATATTGATAAACTGTATATTAACAATATTTGTCGATTTTAATTCGCTGATTATGAATACTTTACAAATCGCCATAAATCTATAACTGCCTGTATCTGTGATAGTTATGAAAAGCAAAAACTTGAGTTAATGAGCCGCCAACAAACAATGTTTTGATTGAGTGGCTTTTTTTATTACCACAAAATATCTAATTTTGCTGCGATATTTCTAAAAAATATTTCAGTCTATGTACCCTACAATCAGCAGCTTATTAGAAGATTTATTTCAAATAACAGTTCCACTACCCATCTACACCTATGGTTTTTTAGTCTCTATTGCTATGCTTTTTGCCACTCTTTTGCTCCGAGCTGAGTTAAAACGAAAAGAAAAAGACGGAAAATACCTGCCAGTTGTCGAAATATCGAAAGAAAAATACGAGCCTACAAAATTTGATTTTTTTTTGTGGTGGCTCACAGGAATTTTACTTGGATACAAAATAGTGTTTTTAGCACTAAATTACACCAACTTTACCTCGGACCCGCAAGGACTAATTTTGTCTTTTCGTGGCAGTTGGATTGGTGCAATCATTGGAGCTACAATAGTTTATGGACTAACCGTGTATGTACGAAGACAAAATAATAGATACTCAGAAAATTCTAACTACGAAGAAACCCATCCATACTCTCTTTCGTGGACGATGCTTTTAATTTCCATTGGGTTCACTTTCTTGGGCGCAAAAACATTTTATCACATCGAACATTGGGAAAATTTTGTAAAAGCCCCTTTCAACGAACTTTTGAAAGTAAACAGGCTCACCTTTTATGGCGGATTAATTTTTGCTCTCGTTGCATTAACTTGGTATTCAAATAAATACAATGTTCGCCCACTACACTTTTTAGATTCCATTGCACCCGCACTTGCATTGGCTTACTCAATCGGGCGAATGGGCTGTCATTTATCCGGAGACGGCGATTGGGGAATTGTCGCATCATACGAAAATATCCCCAACATTTTACCCGAATGGTTTTGGGCTTATGATTATCCGAACAACGTAATTAATGCTGGAATACTCATAGATAACTGTGCAAGTAATTTCTGCCATGTCCTACCAGAAGCTGTCTATCCAACTCCACTATGGGAGTCGTGTTGCGCTTTTGTTCTCTTTCTGACTCTATGGATACTACGAAAACAGATAAAAATACCAGGAATTATTTTTGGAATCTACTTAATATCATCAAGTTATGCCCGAATATTAATTGAGCAAATAAGAATAAATCCGAAGTTCGATTTTTTTGGAAACAGCATGTCGCAAGCAGAAATTATTTCATTTTTTCTACTAGGAATTGGCTTTTTATTGTTGATTTATTCTATTTTCAAACGAAAGAAACTAAGAAACTATTAAACGTTACTTTAGGCAAATAAAACTATTATTGGTCTATACTACCCACGCAATCTTATAAAGAATCAAAAGTTTATGGTGTGTTGATAAATTATATTAATAATTCAACAATTATAGGCTTTTTTATCCAGAAAAGCAAATTTTATAATTACCTGCCATTCAGTTAGTTAAAGATACTCCCTGAATTACTGTAAAAATAGCTAATTATTAACACTCCAGCCTAAGACCTTATTTTTTCATTACAACAATAAAAACCATTTTAAAGGAATTATTGCGAT
>JAOZMU010000107.1 GCA_029934165.1 Bacteroidales bacterium | reverse complement strand
CCATTAAAATTCCTAACTAAAACTAAATCAGGCGTAAGCAAAATTATTAATTATCCATTACTAATCAGATAATATGAAACATATTTTTTAAAATATAATTGAGATGATAAACAGCAAATTAAAAACCAGAAGTCAAGAAATCTCAGATAAAGAAATCTCAGATAAAAAAGTTGAATTTAAACATATTTTTCATGACATTTTTTTCATAATATTAGGTATATTGGCTGCAAGTTTTGGCTTAAAAGGTTTTTTACTGCCAAACATGTTTATAGATGGCGGAGCTATGGGCATAGCTCTTATTGTAGCAGAGATAACGCAAATACCATTATCTGTTTTGATAGTTGCAGTAAATATACCATTTTTAATATTAGGGTTTAAGACTGTAAACCGTCAATTTGCACTACGAAGTATTATCGCTATCATAATACTTGCTATTTCAGTTCACTTTATACCATTTCCGTTAATAACGGACGACAAATTGCTTATTGCAATTTTTGGAGGTTTTTTCCTTGGATTAGGAATAGGATTGTCTATTCGAGGTGGCTCTGTAATTGACGGCACAGAAGTTCTCGCAATTTTTTTTAGCAGAAAAACAGCTTTAACAATTGGAGATGTAATTATGATACTCAATATTTTAATTTTCGGATTTGCAGTTTTTGTTTTCAGTACTGAAATTGCGTTATATGCAATGTTGACATACCTATCAGCATCAAAAACAGTTGATTTTGTAGTGTCCGGAATAGAAGAGTATCTTGGAGTTACTATAATATCAGATAAAAATGAAGAAATAAGAATTGCAATAATTAATAAACTGGGGCGAGCTTGCACCATATATTCAGGAAAAAAAGGATATATTCAACTTGATGAACCGGTAAAACAAATTGATATTATTTATACTTTAATTACACGATTAGAATTAGCAAAATTACAAATCGAAATTGATAAAATTGATAAAGATGCTTTTGTAATAATGCATAGTATTAAAGACGCAAAAGGCGGCATGATAAAAAAAAGACCTTTACATTAACAAAACCACCATCCCCCAGTACAATATTATCATTATTTTCAATTCTTATATACTGAAAATTTTTAGTTTCGTTTTATGTTGATTATCAATATTTTGTAAAATATTTTTCGGAAATTATTATTGTTTAAATAACTCAAGTTTCTGACTTCGCCATTACATCTTGATATTTAATATATTGCAAAGAACTCAAAAAACGATATGTTCCTGTAAAGTCGTATGTGTCAAAGCCTTAAAGCTCAAATGAAAATTCCATTTTGGGTTTATTATGCAGGTTGAGCTTTTTCGAAAATATCTGGAATTTTCCAATTTTTATTTTTTAACTCTTCCAATTCATTTTTTAACTCTTCCAATTCATTTTTTAACTCTTCCAATTCATTTTTTAATTCCGCAATTGTTTTGCCTACAAGTGAAATTATTTGAGTGTGCAACATATTGTGGGAATTATATACTTTTGTTTTTCAAAGACATAGAATAACAAAAATATTTAATATTCTATAAACATATTACTAAATTTTTGCTTGTAAACATTGGCTAAATTTATACTTTTGCTCCATTTCACCACTATCGGTGTGGCTTCAAAACACAGACAATAATGATAAAATTTGTTATGAACAAATCTTGTTACGGTATAATTAAAAAATAATAAACTAAATTACCAAAAAATAACGATATAAATGATTGAACCAAAGTTAGTTATCGTGAGCAATAAACTAATTATTGTTGGTGGTGCGACACGCAACGTTGGAAAAACGTCTTATGTGATGGCTTTAATAAAGCGTTATTGTACAGATTATCAAGTAGTTGGGCTTAAAATAAAAACTCTTCGCAATGGTGATGAGGCATTTCATGGAACAAACCACAGCCCACTAATTGGAGATTATAAAATTGCCAGAGAGACAAATATTTGGGGGCAAGAAGATACATCAAAAATGCTTCAATCTGGTGCAAAACAGGCATTTAAAATCAAGACATATCATCATTCGCTTGCCGAAGCTTTTTCGGAATTTTTGACAAAAATTTCTGACGACAGCCTTCTTATCATCGAGTCTAACGCTTTGAGAGAAATTGTGCGTCCAGATATTTTTATAATGATAAAACATAAAAAATCTGACGAGATGAAACCAGCCGCACTTGCGGTCGAAAAACTTGCTGATATTATTGTACTTAGCGATGGTTTTATCTTTGACAAAGCACCAAATACAATCCGCATTTCCGATTTATAGCATACAATATTAAGCCTCGAAAATACGTTTTTTTTTCTTAGTAAAATGAATTTAATAAAGTAAGCCATTAAAATTCCTAACTAAGGTCTTAGACCTTAGTTTCGGTTTTAAATACCAGATGATTTTTATATCTTTAGTCATTAATAGGCTCGTAAACATTTAAGGTCTAAGACCTATTTAATGTTGCTTACGCATTTCTGCAAAGTTCACTTAATCAGCGAAATATGAACAAGTAAATATGTAAAAATTTTTGTATGAGTGCTTACATGGTTTACTAAAAGAGATAATTCGCTGTAAATTACCATATTAATTTACGTATCGTGTCCAAACGTATTAATAAGTTGTTGGTTATTAGTTGTGCTTTTTTTCAAAGAGAATTGGTTTATTATGGCAAATCCTGTGGTAATTTACGTGTACAAAAAGCGTAAGAAATATTTTATAAGTACATAATAATCTGTTTTGCGTTTTACTCAACAATATTAATGATGCAACAAATAAGTAAAATTTTTCCGCTTCCTTTGTTTTTATACGCAATTGCTGGATTATTGCTATGTGTCGGCATTTATTTTATAATCCGTATTTTGCAGAAGAAGCGCAAAATTGAATCCCGACTCGTTACCCTTCAAAAGTCTGAGTTAGAGACACAAACAAAAAAAGCCGAAGCTGCTCATAAAAATATTCGTGTTATAAGCGAAATTGGCAGGGAGATAACCTCAAATCTTTCGTTAGAAAAAATTGTTCTGACAATATACAAACACGTCAATGAATTGATGGATGCCTCGGTGATTGTTGCTGGAGTTTTCGATGAAGACAAAAATCGTTTCTACTTTTACGGCGCAAAGAAAAAAACAAAAGTTTTCCCGTTTATTTACAAAGAAATTGACAGCCAGTTTTCGTTGTCGAAACTATGCTACGCGAAGCAAGAAAGCATTTTAATTGGAGATTGCGTAAACGAAATAACAAAATATTTTCCTAATATTGACAGATTGAAACATCTAAAAGTTTCAGCGTCAATGATTTACACGCCTCTGACAACGAAAAAAAATCGTATCGGAGTATTTTCTGTTCAGAGCAGTAATCGGCATAAATTTACAGCCTATCATCTTGATATTCTGAAGAGTCTGGCGATTTATATTGGTATTGCAATCGAAAATTCTGAAGCATATTCCAAGATAGAAGCGCAAAATGAGGTTTTAAACACCCAAAAAAAGGAAATTCTTTTACAAAGCAACGAATTGAAAAAACAACACAACGAGCTACAACTCCTCAATGCTACCAAAGACAAGTTTTTTTCTATTGTTGCCCACGACCTCCGAACACCATTTGGGACACTAATAAATATGAGTTCGTCGATAAATGAAAATTTCGCAGATTACGAGACTTCCTTTATTCAAGACCGATTGTCGGATATTGAAAATTCATCGCGTGATGCACACCAACTGCTCGAAAACCTTTTGGAATGGGCACGCTCGCAAACAAATCAGATTAGTATTACGCCAGAGCAATATAATTTGCACAAACTCATCTCTACTTGTATCGCGCCTTTGACAAGTACTGCCGACCATAAACACATAGATATTAACAATTTAGTCGATGCTAACACTAAAATTTTTGTTGATAAAAACACCTTTAGCACAGTTATTCGCAATTTGATTTCTAATGCGCTTAAATTCACACCAATAGAAGGACAAATTCTTATAGAAGTTAGAACAAATTTGCGTCATCTTGAGTTACGAATTTCGGACTCTGGCGTGGGGATAAAGCCAGAAAACCTGACAAAAATTTTTAATATTGCCAATGGTATGACAACCAGAGGAACATCGCAAGAAAAAGGAAGCGGGTTAGGATTAATTTTATGTAAGGAATTTGTTGAAAAAAACGGTGGAACAATATCCGCAGAAAGTGTTGAAAACAAAGGAAGTACGTTTATTATTACGATGCCGGTTAGAAATATTATTCCGTCGAGAACAGACAGTTTTTCAAAAGAATTTATTCTTACAAAAAAGAACAAGAAAAGCTCGAAAAAAGATGTAGTAAAAAGACAAAGAACCAACAAAGAACAAAAAATAGATATTGATAAAGTTGTTTTAGACAAAATAAGCGAGTTTCAAACAATAGCAATCAACCTTTTGATAACAAGGCGAATACGTGATATTCAGAAATTTGCCAATGAATTACTCTTGTTTTCGTCTAAAAATAGGTTTCTTAGTCTTGTAAATTACTCTAAAAAGCTAAAACAAAAAACCGATGAGTTTGATATAGAGCAGATTAACGTTTTACTCCAGCAATTTGAAAAACTGACAAATGATATTACAAATAATTAAAAGCATCTGAAAAGTCGGAAAAGTTTTTCTTACAGTATCTAATTGCTTGAATATCAGACAAAAACACAATTCGCGCTAATTTATTTAAAGTTTTGCTAATCAATGAATTAAGTACTCTTATAAAAGTTCTTACGCTTTTTATTAACCTAAGTTGTTAATTCACAGCTTAAACGTATCATAAAAAATAGGTCTTAAACCTTAATTTTGTTATGAGCAGATTTAGCTCTTTTTGCTTAGAATATGTGCTTAATTGCTTACAAAAAAAATGAATTATGTACACTCGTCAGCGTTTTTTAGTTCTTTTGTTTTGGGTTATTATTTTTGTGTTTATTGCGCCATACTCGGTGCTTGGACAGAAGTGTAAACCGTTGCAGATTAAAGATGCGCCTACGTATAATGTTGTGCCGCATGTTTCGGTGTACAGAGATTCTCTGCGCAATATTAACATTAATAACATTAGTAAAATTGAGTCCAAATTTTGTTTCACGAGCAAAAACAGCTTGCATTTAAAATCAGATGCCAATATTTTTTGGCTTCGTTTTGAAATTTCTAATGCTACCTCAGAAAACAACAGCTTCTATTTAGAAATTGGTAATCCACTTATCGACAGTATAGAAGTATTTGGTTATGAAGATAATATTGAAATATTTCATCATCTTTCTAACCATGAATTTCCGAAAGACAAACGAAAAATTAATCATCGGTTATTTGTGTATAATTTGACGATAGAGAAAGGTCATCGGCAGGCGTTTTTTGTGCGCTTGAAACTTAATGCCGGAATTTCTCAAATTCCAATTTCATTGCATTCTCAAAATTATTTTATTGAGAATAATTCTATCGACTATTTATACATGGGTGTTTTTTATGGTATCTTGACAATTCTTTTTATTACGGCAATTTTTTTGCTGATTATCAACGTCAAGCGTCTCTCGTATATTGGTTTTGCCCTTTATATTTTTTGTGCTGGATTATTGTGCGCCAGTTTAGATGGTGTTGGTTTTCAGTTAATTTGGTCAGACTATCCTTTTTTTGCAAATCACTCTATCTTTTTTCTGGCTATTTTTGCACAAATTTTCTTGGCTATTTTTACAGTAGCATACTTTGAATTGAAAGTGATACTAAATCGTGGCTATAAAATAATATATGGATTCGATATTTTTCTATTCATTCTTGGAGTTCTTTCGCTTACTTCGTTGATATATTCATATTACTTCGTAATATTGACATTGGTTGCATTGACAATTTCGATGCTAATTTTATTAATATCTACGCTTTTTGTACACAGTAAAAACCCTCATGTTAGCAATTATTTTATAGTAAGCTTTCTGTTTATTTTGGGTGGCGGAACAATAATTGGTTTAAGCATTTCTCTTGGGTTGTTTTCCATTTATATAGGTAATATAGCCCTTAAAATTGGTGTCGCGCTACAAATAATTACGATGACAATTGCGCTCATTGCAAAAATAAAAATATTACAAAACAAGGCTTATAATGAAGCACTTGAGAGCTTGCAAAAACTTAATAAACTGAAAGAAAACGCAAACATGAGCCTTGAACAAAAGGTAAAAGAACGCACGTATTTGCTGACAAAAAACAAGAAAAAACTCGAAAGCGCCTACCAAGAAATCACCGAGCAGAAAGAAGAGTTAGAAAAGGTGTTGAAAAAATCAAGTCGGCAACACGTAAACCGATTGAAAGACCTTGAGCAAATAAAACTGCAAAAAGAAGAGTTGCAACGCGCAAATAAGCAGATAAAGAAAAATGCCAAACTACGCGAAAATTTTCTTGCAAACACAAGCCACGAACTACGAACACCGCTAAATGCCATCATCGGATTTGTCAATTTATTACTAAAAACTACCCTGACACACAAGCAGTTCGACTATATGCGCAAGATAAAAATATCGGGAGACAACCTGCTTGTTGTGGTGAACGATATTTTGGATTTCTCTAAATTAGAATCGGGAAAATTGAAGATAGAAACGATTGAATTTGATTTTAAGAGTTTCATTAAAAACCTTATTACAACAATAGATATTAAGGCAGAAGAAAAAGATATTCGGCTGATATTTTTCATCGACCCAATGGCACCAATGTACGTACAAGGCGACCCATATCGGTTGAATCAAATTTTGAACAACCTGATTGGCAATGCAATAAAGTTTACGGAACGAAACGGAACAGTAAAACTAATCATTAATTTATTGGACGAATACAACGATTCTGTAATCCTTGAGTTCAATGTTATTGACACCGGAATTGGGATTTCGCAGAAAAAAATAAATACTATTTTCGATGATTTTATCCAAGCCGAGACGTTCACAAGTCGCAAATATGGCGGAACAGGATTAGGGCTTTCTATCGTGAAAAATTTGGTGGAAATGCAAGGCGGACAAATAAACGTAAAAAGCGAGGTCAACAAAGGCAGTAGCTTCATTTTCACCATTAAATACAAAAAAGGACTCGGAAATTCCATCGAAAATACAAGCGATTTATTGAATATGTCAAACGCAATTCAACTTGCAGATATTAGGATTTTGTTGGTCGAGGACAATGAAATAAATCAAACTTTAGCTATTGATACCTTGAAAGGTTACAACAAGAATATCAAAATTGATGTTGCCTTGAATGGACTTGCGGCGATAAAAAAACTAAAGGAAAACGACTACGATATTGTTTTGATGGATATTCAGATGCCAAAAATGGACGGACTCGAAGCCACACAATTCATTAGAGAAAAGTTGGATTACCCAAAAAACAAAATACCTATTCTTGGTCTTTCTGCCCACGCAATGACCGAGGAAAAAGAAGAATGCCTAAAAGCCGGAATGGACGGCTATATGACCAAACCATTTGATGCCGAGGTATTAATCGGGACAATAAACACACTCATCGGAAACACCGATAAAAAGCAAAAAGACGATTTCCAACAAACCATCACTTTAGCAGAAATTTCTGATACCGAGCCTTCTACAGAAAAAATTGACTTATCTTTGTTGAATAAAATGTACAAAGGAAACCAAAAAAAAATCCGACATATTGTAGCCCTCGGGTTAAAGACAATACCAAAGCAACTCGAAGAGGCTTTGAGCGTATGTAAGCAGAAAGAATGGGATAGGATTAGAGCCATAATGCACACATTAAAAACAACTTATGGATATTTGGGAGCGCACGAATTAACAAATATCGCAAAAACAATGGAAGCCGACATCAAAGCAAACAAAAGCACAGATGAAATTCCTCATTTATTGAAACTAATAACCTCCAAATGGGAAAAGTATTCCATTGAATTAGAGCTATTTCTAAACGAAAAATAGGTAATAAAACATAGCACAAAAAACAAATTCACATTAAGCAATACGAAACGCATATTTACACAGAAAAAACAACAACTTAATGATTATCAGGATTTTTTGGGCGGCTCGTGGGCTTTCCGCTTGTAGTTGCCTTGTGGCTTGCGTTTTTGGCAAGCGGTTTAGCGGAGCTTCCTATCGGTCGCTCGCCAAACCGCGCCAAAAATCGCAAGCCACTTCGGCAAGCTACCGCTACAATCCCTGCCGCAACCAACGTAGTCGGGAAACGACTTGAATATTCAAAATTTAGTTAAATAATTTACTTTTCTGGTTGCATAAAATTCTAATTTTCAAGCAATAGCTAATAATTACTAATGACAATATTTTTTACGCACCTAACTTAATAATGATTAAAAATTTATCAATCATGTACATTGCAAAACAAAAAAAAGAAACAAATATAGTAGAATACGTACTCTATATTTGGTATGTCGAAGATATGCTCAGAGGATTCGGATTTGATATTACAAAAGTAAACGCGAATATTGTCGATAAATTCGAGATAGACAAATTTCAGAAAGACAAAATAAGCAATTGGTATTCTGGTTTATTAGAGATGATGAAAGACGAGCGAATAGAAAAAAGCGGACATTTTCAGTTCATAAAAAACAATGTTGATGAATTGAAAACACTTCATTTTCAGTTACTTTCGTCGCCAGCAGAAATAGATTACACCACAAAAGCAAATGCCACAATGCCACTACTTGCCGAGTTTGCAAAAATCACAAAACTTGACATTGCAAACCCAATCGAGGTGGCAATAACAGCACTTTACTCTCAATGGATGCTTAGGTTGAAAAAACAGAATATCTCTGAAGAGGTTTCTAAAATTACTACTCAGATTAGTAGCCTATTAGCCGTTTTATCGACCAAATACCATGCAAATTTGTCGGAAACAGAAACAGCCAACAATATGTATTAAGGCAATGTTTTTATTGATTTAGACTTTGGACAATAATAAATCTATTAAAGCCAAATTCGGTCAGAAAGCATTT
>JAOZMU010000106.1 GCA_029934165.1 Bacteroidales bacterium | reverse complement strand
TTATTTCACCTGTTTATGTGAAACAAAATAGATACAAATACTTAAAAGTAAAAGGGTTACAAAAAGACATTCGGCTTTAAGGTAGTATAGCAATTTGTTAAATGAATGCTAAAATGAATAATCGTTGAAAAATAACGCAACCATTTTGTCAAACCATACGTCTTATGAAAAAGAGAACATAATATAATGAGTGAAAAAAGGACGGCAACGTTTCTATGTTTCAGATTAATAGGTTTATAAGTACCCTTACAAAAGTTCTTACGCTTTTTATTAACCTAAGTTGTTAATTCACAGCTTAAACGTTCATAAAAAATAGGTCTTAGACCTTATAACATTGTAATGGTCGATAATAAATGAACTTTTTCAAAAAAACAAGAATTATGAAATTTGAGAATATGCCATTAAATCTTAAAGATTTTGTTGTTAAAACAGTTGATTTTCATCACATTCCGGTTAGCGAAGATGACGAAGAATTTATGAATTTCGATTCATATTACCAATATCCTGTCAATGTAGATTTTGGCTCGGAGGAAGGACTTGCAGAAAATGAATTAACGATATTCTTATCATTATCAAGTAATTACTACGATGATGTCCCACAGCAAGGTTATAGCTTTTTAATCATCGTTGAATCTGACTTTGAGGTTACAAGAGGGGGTTTTGATATATCTGATAAAGAGGCTGTTGCAAAACTTGTCAATTCTGGCTTGGCATTGTTAGTTGCACAAGTTCGTGGTTACATTGCAACCATTACGGCTCTTTTTCCAGAGGGAGCATATTACTTACCTTCTATTGATATTGCAACTATCATGGAAACCCAACAGTGAAGATAAGTGAGAGTGCGTAAAAATAAACGACAATATAATAACCGATATAGATTTTTTATTAAACAAAAGTGATTCCAATTTTCTTTCGGAGAAGATTGCTAAAAATTTTCAAAAAAGCGAATATCTAAAAAATTCACACAATCAGATTTAGCCCAACGTTCTGGAGTTTCGCTTTCGGGCTTATACTGGAGTGAATTTGGTTTTCGGATTATTATAAAATGTAATTGGTTGTTTATCAGTAATAAAGCTAAAATTAAAACCCTGAAACCAAAATCACTTTAGTATAAAACGGTTAGCAAAAAGCAGAAAAACTGCTTAGGAAGGTCTTAGACCTTAGCTTCAAGGTACACAGACAATGGTTAAAATGTTGCTATAAAGTCGGTTTTATTTTCTATTGAAAGAATATTTTAAAGAGAAAATATTTGAGTAAAAAAACTCATCGCCAACAGATGTGAGAGCATAGTCGATAGTAAAATTCCATAGTTTCAAACCAATACCCAGCGAAGGCTGCACCTCGAATGATTTTCCATCGAAATCGGTAATTTCCTGCATCGAGCCAACACCACCGCGTACAAAAATCATTTTATCGTAGTTCAGTTCGACCCCCAAATGCGGGTCAACAGAAACGGCATCAGATTTTAGTAATACATTTCGTTTGCCATCGAAAGTAAAATCAGCGTCAAGCTCTGCATAAGCTCCAAATTTTTCGCTAAGTTTAAAATATCGTCCTGCGCCAATAATTAGCTTAGGTAGAGTTAGTTCCACAGAATTTTCGGGGACTTCGTTTCCCGTTTGTAGGAATACATCTTCCAGTTGCTCTGTCTCAAACGACCACGCATTAAACGTAGATGTTGCGTCGCGAAGCGTAGCACCAAACCGCCACTGGTTTTTATCGTACTGTATTCCAGCGTCAAGACCGAAACCAATAGCACTGGCAAAATCACCTATTTTACGATAAATTACTTTAACATTTCCGCCAACTCTAAGCCCAGTAATTTTGGTTTTTCTTGCATAAGAAAATAAAAATGCGTAATCGGCATCAGAAAAATACTTAATTTTGGTATAATCCGGCAGTCCGTTATTATCGAAAAGTTCGAGTGTATTTGGAATATTATCTACTCCAAGTCTGATAACAGAAAAGCCGACAGACGACACAGTATCAATACGATAGGCGCAACTCAAATAGTCGTATTTGGAAATTCCGGCAAAGTACTCAGCGTGCATTGCTGCAATCTCAATTTGTTTGTCCGACAATAATAATCCAGAAGGGTTATGGTATCCCGATGTTGTTCCAAACTCGCTAGCTATAACCGAATTAGACATTCCGAGCGACCTTGCGCCAATCCCTATCGAAAGAAAATCATTACTATATTTTGGCGCAGATTGTCCAAAGACAAAGTGGCTCAAAAAAACAAAAAATACTGGAATAATAACTTTTTTATACATTTTCTCATTATTGCAATCGGACTCGCTCGCTCGGATACGAGAAGGATTTGGTTTTATTTGATATTTGAAATAAACTAAATAGCTACAAAATTATTGTAAGGGCATTGACCTATTTTTGACGAAAATTTTTTGTTGCTCAATTGGGTTGTGTTATTCGTTGGAATTTGTATATGGCTTATAATCAGGCAATTTCGTAGCCGAAAGCATTATTTGTCTTTATGTGCCTACATATTAGGAACTTACAAGAATAATAAGCATAAACAATTTGACCAAATGCTTGTTTATGGACAATTTGGCACAATGGCAGATGATTTGCTACGAAATTTATATTGCCTTTATTGGCTGAATATCAGAAAGTTATAAATTCATAATCGCAATTACAACATGGCTAATAGTCATTTGTTTTAAAAAGCGATTTGAAGTTTATACTTTTGCCTATTCAACACACAACGAAAAAGAGTTATAAAGAGCAAATGGAATTTATTTGTTTTCGATGATAAGCCTTTGTAATTTTTTTCTGGTGCAACTTGCAATATCAGGTCTAAAACCTATTTTTTATGAAACGTTTAAGCTGTGAATTAGCAACTTACGTTAATAAAAAGCAGAAAAACTTTTATAAGAGTATTTACTTAATAACAATATAATAACTCCTCAAAAAAACATAAACCCATTTCAGATGAAGAGAATATTCACAATAAGCTTTTTCCTATTTTTTGCTATTTATGGAAACGCGATAACGTCAAAACCCGATTCTTCGAGTTTTGAAAACAAGTCTTTCAAGGCAAATTTAGAAAATCTTTTTAAGCTTTCGTACGCAAAAAAAGCATTAACTGGACACAAAACACTTCCGCAAACAGCGATGTTTTCGGATAACGATTTCAAGCAATCGTTGGATAAAATACCTGCTATAATCTCGTTAAATTACAATGACAAAGTACGTAAATTTATTGATTTTTACACAAAAGAAAACAGAGCAGCAGTAGAAATTATGCTTGGCTTATCGCAAGAATACCTACCTGTTTTCGAAAAAATTTTGGTCGAACATAAACTTCCACCAGAGCTAAAGTACTTACCAGCAGTTGAATCGTCATTTTATCCATTTGCAACATCGGAAGATGGAGCAAACGGAATGTGGCAATTGAAATATTCTATCGCAAGGATTTACGGATTGAGTATTTCTACCTATATTGATGAGCGACGTTCACCAAAAAAATCTACCTATGCAGCAGCAGAATATTTAAAGCAAATGTACGATGTTTATAACGACTGGCTTTTGGTTATTGCTGCGTATAATTGCGGTCCAGGTAATGTGAATAAAGCAATTCATCGGGCTGGCGAAAAGCGAGATTTTTGGGCTATATACGACTATCTACCAGCTATTTCGCGCGAATATGTCCCTGCCTATATTGCTATGGTTTATTTGATGAATAATTATCAAAAACACAACTTAAAGCCTGTAAAGATTTCTCTACCAAACCAGTTTCAAGAGGTGCGAGTCAAACAGAAGGTTCACTTTGGTCAAGTGTCTGAGGTTCTGAATATTCCGATTGATATTTTGCGAGAAATTAATGAAGTTTACAAGATTGATGTCGTTCCGGCTTTCGATAAAAAATCGAACATATTACGCATTCCTACTAATGCAGCACAGCTTTTTGCAGCGCGCGCCGATTCCATATATAATTATAAAGATTCTGTTTATTTCAAGCCCAAACGAAAAATAGTAAAGCCTCCAAAAGTCTCTAAGAAAAATAGTTACGCAAATTATAGTGGTGGTGGCGAGGTGAAATACACAGGAAAATACGCGCTTTACAAAATTCGTCCTGGCGACAATTTATGGATTATTTCGCAACGCTATCCTGGTGTTTCGGACAAAGATATTATGCGTGCCAATAACTTAAATTCTTATAGCGTACGTCGATTAAAAATTGGGCAAACGATAAAAATTCCAGTCAAGAAAAAATAATAACAACGATTGTAAAGTCTAAGACCTATTTTTTATGAAACGTTTAAGCTATGAATTAGCAACTTACGTTATTAAAAAGCGAAAAAAACTTTTGTAAGAGTACTTAGAACGAAGATTAAATTAACCAATACCATTATTTGCTGTTTGTTGCTGATTTTCAGTCAAATAGTAAATCGTTGTCTCAATATTAAAAAGTGCAGGGCACTTATAGTTCTTAAATTCAAGCAATTAACAACTAATTACTGAAGATGAAACCATTTCATTCATTTATATTTCTTATCTCTGTTTTTGTAGCAGTTTCGATTTTAATGTTTGTTTTTCCTGCCGAAGGTCTAAAAATTTCTGATGATTTAGAACTAAAATTCATCTCATTTGATAAACTTTTCAACGATGAAGAGGTTGAATATAAGGATATTACAGCAATAGTTGGTAACGTTGAAGAAGCTGCAATAAAAGATATAAACTTTTCTTGGAGAAAACAATTTGTTAATGAAAGTATTGCAGCGCGCGATACGTTTGAGTATCAGCATTATGTACTAGCAGAAATAGTGGAAATTGATATTAATAGTTTAAATGGCTATCAGCTTCAATTTCCAGATAGTAGTCCAGATGTGCTTTACACCTTTTTTGAACATCTGCGTAAAAACAGAGAGTTAATACGTATTATGCACTATGGCGATTCGCAGATTGAAGGCGACAGAATGACCTCCTTCATACGAAACCGAATGCAAAGTCAGTTTGGTGGTGGAGGTGTTGGCTTAGTCCCTGGTGTTCAGGTGCATAACTACGGAATTTCGATGAAACACGAAGTCTCTACAAATTGGCTACGATACACACTTACGCAGCACGGTAAAAAAATTGAACACCGAAGATTTGGCGCATTAGCAACATTTTCGAGATTTGCACCAGTTTTTGAAGAAGATACGGTGCAAATAGACACAACGGAAATTGCAAGCGAACAAGAAATATACCAAGCATGGATTCGCTTTAGTGCTAACAAAAGAAGTTATTCAAACCACCGCAAATTTACTAATTGCCGATTATTCTATGGCTATAATAAAAAACCTGTTTTGGTTGAACTATTATCGGGGGAAACTGTTTTGGCAACCGACACCTTGCAACCAACTGATAATTTGGCGTTTGCAGATTGGACAGTAAATTCGCCTGCCGAGTTAACAATTCGGTTTTCGGGAGAAGACAGTCCGGATATTTATGGAATTTCGTTAGATGGCAACCGTGGCGTAGCTGTCGATAATATCGCGCTTCGTGGCAGTTCTGGGACTATTTTCAACCAAATGAACCAAGGTTTTTTAGGTCAGATGTACGCAAATATGAATATTAAACTCTTTGTTTTGCAATTTGGAGGAAATGTAACTCCTTATATTACTGACACTTATAACTATTATGAAAAAATGTTCTACGCCCAGCTTGTAACACTGAAACGCTTAGTTCCAGATGCGGTCATCATCACGATTGGTCCTGCTGATATGTCACGGAAAATCGAAGAACATTACGAATCGTATCCGAATATTCCAAAAATTCGGAATGCTCTTAGAAGTGCAACCTTTCGAGCAGGTGGAGCATTTTGGGATATGTACGCAGCAATGGGCGGCGAAAACTCAATGCCAAGCTGGGTACAATCTGGGCTGGCTAGTCCAGATTATACGCATTTTAGTCATAAAGGCGCAAAAATTATCTCGCAAATGTTTTACAATGCGTTGATAAGTGAATATAATGTTTATGTAAAAAACTCATCGTTATATCGTAATGCCGATGGCTTACAAGATTAGTCTATTTACTAACACAAAACAATTTAATCTTAACCACCAAATACAAACACTCAATGAAATTCCCCGTAGCACTCTACACAATAATACTTTTCATAATTATTTTTTCGATGGGATTTTCTCAAGCTCAAAATACTCCATACGAAATAGACCAGTATGAATTTATTCAATATAAAAAAAACAAAATAGATTTTCCTGGCGACAGCACGGCATATAATCCACTATTTAAAGCATTTGACCGATTGATTTTGCGTGGCGAAGGTCAAGTAAATGTTGTCCACATTGGCGGTTCTCATATTCAAGCTGGTATTTTATCTGGGCAAATGGCAAAACGCCTACAAAATTTTTACCCTGGATTGAAAGCTGGTCGCGGATTTGTTTTTCCGTACCGAATAGCTAAAACCAACAACCCACACAGCTATACAGTAAAATACTCAGGGAAATGGGATAATTGCAAATGTACAAACTATCGAAATAACTGTGTATTAGGACTTTCGGGCATTTCTGTTACAACGGCAGACCCTCGCTCTACGATTATGATTACCCTTCGAGATATTCGCTATCCTAAATACGATTTCAACCGTGTCAAGGTGTTTCATGAAACAGATAGTTCCAATTATTTTGTTTTTTTGGAATGCGAGGGCAAAACAATAAAGCCCATCGAAGTTAATGAAAAACTGGGTTACAGTTTGTTTGCTTTACCCTGTTACACAGATACTTTGAAACTCAAACTTGTTCAAGAAGATGGTTTTCAAGACAAATTTACTCTCTATGGTATGAATCTTGAAACCGATGACCCCGGTGTTTATTACCATGCTATTGGTGTAAATGGCTCAACAATTCCGGCGTTTCTGCGCTGCGTATTATTTGAAAATCACATGAAAGTTATTGACCCAGATTGGGTGATAATGACACTTGGAACTAATGATGCCTACACAAATAATTTCAAGCCTGAATATTATGCATCTAACTACGAAAAATTGATTGCGAAAATAAAAAAGGCTGCTCCTAATGCCGCCATATTACTAACAGTTCCGAACGATAGCTACTTACACAGATGGCGTGCAAATAGAAATACAGCCTTAGCACGCGATGCTATTTACAAAGTTGCAAAAAAGCACAACTGCGCAGTGTGGAATTTTTATGATATTATGGGAGGATTAAATTCTATAACTCTTTGGTATAAAGCGGGTTTATCGGCGTGGGATAAAATTCATTTCAACGGAAGAGGCTATATTTTAAAAGGCGATTTGTTGTTTAATGCGTTTTTACGCGCATACGATATTTACCTACAAAATACACCGAGAACGAGCATTTCTCAAACAACCAATTAAGTACTCTTACAAAAGTTCTTACGCTTTTTATTAACCTAAGTTGTTAATTCACAGCTTAAACGTTTCATAAAAAATAGGTCTTAGACCTTAATATGTTTTCATGAAATTGACAATTTCATAAAATTTTTTTCTGTTTTGCCAAACAGCTTGCTACAAAGGCGTTTTGTAGCCGGGATTGTAGCGCACTTCGACTGTTTTTATAGGATACGTTTTTGCTTTTTTCCAACTTATGCAAGTTAATTTTTGGCAGAGCGACTCCAAGGAAGCTCCTGCACCGACATTGCCAAAAACGCAAGGCACAGGCAACTACAAGCGAAAAAGCCAGATAGGGACTCCAAAAGAATATTTTTTATGAACAAACCTTACATCACAATATTTTTCTTAACAAAATGCGCAATTTTATTCTGATATTGGCTATTTCAATTTCATCGGCTATTAGCTTGCAGGCGCAAACCAACACTGCGTATTATTACCACAACCTACCTTATGGCTCAGAATCGGTTTTCAATCCATTGAGTGTTTTGCTGAATAGAGGTTTTGATGTTTTGCAAGTGCGTAGAAATCAGCGTGATATTTGGAACTTAGATTATGAAGAAGATTTTCTACACATAATTCATAGTTTATCTCATCCGGCAAGATATATTGAGGAGTATGGCTGGAGTCAATTTGCTAAAAGAGAGCTATTTCCGTTAGATTTTTCAAAGTATGGAGCGCGTTGGGCACCAAATTACACACTGCACCTAATAGGGGGTGGATACACATATATGGCTCTGTATGAGTGGTTTAACGCGAATAATGTGAAATTTCCTGCACTTTGGTCTGCTTCGACAGTACTTGTATCTGCATTAATCAACGAAACCATTGAAAACAAAAGTGTTACAAGAGGAAATACAGATGCAATTGCAGATTTCTATTTTTTTGACATTGGTGGAATTTTGCTTTTTTCGTTGCCTAGTGTGAATAGGTTTTTCTCGAAATATCTACACCTTCGCGACTGGTCGTTTCAACCTGCATTTACGTATCCTGACTTATCGCTACATAATCACGGACAATATTTTTCCATTAAAATAAATTTGCCCTTAAAAAACCTCTCACTTTTTGGTTATACAGGTATGGGAGCAATGGGTGGTATTACGTATCACGTTGATAAAGAGAACGATATTTCCGTTGGTTTTGGTGCAAAAAGTTCTCGTTTTGTTGATGCTGATGACGGGCAACATCTCCATGCTGTTCAGTTTGCAAAATGTGGTGGCTTTTTTTGGGACAGAAATGGCTCGTTACTTACATCGTTAGTTATTAACGATATACAAGATTATTTCATTAATTTCAATATTTATCCTGGAATTTCAAAAAGAACGAAAAATTTAGGTATGTGGGCAGTTTTTTCGCGTAAAGGTGTATTTACGGCGGGGATAATTTTCAGGCGACAAATTTCTTTCGGTGTCGGGATTTAAAGGGACAATTTTCAGAAATGTTAATATTACCAAATTTTTGATTCGCAAAACGTTAATGGTTCACTATTTGCGCGAAAATTCTTTCCTCAAGTTTCTGACTTCAATAACACCTTGAATATCAAGCTATTGCAGATGTAAAA
>JAOZMU010000105.1 GCA_029934165.1 Bacteroidales bacterium | reverse complement strand
TGTCGAATTATGCAACTATTTTAACACTTTTTTGCATCTGCAACAACTTGATACTCAAGGTGTTATTGAAGTCAGAAACTTGAGTTACTTATATGCGAATTAGAATTTCTTTTTTAACAACAGTTTGTTAATGAGATTGGTTCGCGTTATATTTGCGCACGAAAAAATTATGTTCAATTAATCTAAAAATCAATAATGAAGAATTTATCACTAATTTTAAATGTTGTTTTGGCTGTTGCAGTCGCAATTTTGTTTTATTTACATTTTTCGTCGCAAGCATGCAATGAGCCTTTGCCGGAAAAAAATGTTGTAAAAGATAGTGCGCAAGTTCAGGTTTCGCCAGACAAAGCGTTCAAATTTGCCTACGTAAACATCGATTCTCTTTTGGCTAACTACAACTTCCACAACGTGATGCAAAAACAATTGCAGACTCGATACAAACAATCGGAAGCTCAACTTCAAGCGCAAGTAAAAAATTTGGAAAAAGATGTAATTGCGTATCAAGAAAAGGCTTCGCGTGGTGGTTTTCTTACGCAGCAAACGCAACAAGCCGCCCAAACCGAGCTTATGCAAAAAGAGCAGAATATAAAAATGCTTGAGCGTAGTCTTTCGGAGAAACTAATGAAGGAACAACAAGCTATGGATAAGCAACTTACGGACACAGTTATGAGTTTTCTCAAGGTTTTTAACAAAGACTCTGAGTACGACTTGATTCTTCGTAATACGTTTGGCGACAACGTGTTATACTCCATTCCAAACTATAATATCACCGATACAATTCTTAATGGCTTAAATGCTCGTTATGCTGAAATAAACTCTAAGTAAGTGAGTGTTTATACATAAAATTATTCTAAAAAGGAAGGTCTGGAAAATTTCAAACTTTCCTTTTTTTGTTTTCAAAATCCACTCAGAACCTGCATTTATTGAACTCCAATCCGTAAAGTAGCCAAAAAATACCTATGAAAAAAAACGCACTGCAAGTATATTTGGAAAAACGCACTTATGCACCGCAACAAATTGAATGTCTGCCAAATAGGGACTTAAAAACGATAATTACGATTCCTTGTTTCAACGAGCCTACCGTCCTAAAAACGTTGGAATCGCTGGTGGCGTGCAAATCAACGCTTGGCAGTGTAGAGGTTATTGTAGTTGTAAACTCTGGCATTACTACTTCCGAAGATATAATTAGCTTTAATCGAGAGACTTACAACGCTATTTTGGAATTTGCTGCCAAAAATAATTGCCCAAAGCTTAAATTTTTTCCGTTACTTTTTGAAAATTTGCCTCGCAAAAAAGCTGGAGTTGGCTTGGCAAGAAAAATTGCCATGGACGAGGCTGTACGTAGATTTTCGATTGTAGAAAATTCGCGTGGAGTAATCGTAGGTTTCGATGCCGATTCTATTTGTGAACCAAGCTATCTCTTTGAAATAGAGCGTTTTTTCGATGCCAACACGAGAGCAAATGGTTGTACAATTCGATTTGAACACCCATTAGAAATGAACGGAATTGCCGATGATTCGCACAAGGCAATTATTCTTTATGAATTATACCTTCGTTATTATGCGAGCTTGATGCGAGTTTCTGGCTTTCCGCATTGCCAATATACCGTTGGGTCTTCGTTTGCTGTCTGTGCGAATATATACGCACAACAAGGCGGAATGAACACACGCAAAGCTGGCGAGGATTTTTATTTTTTGCACAAAGTTTTTCCGATTGGTGGTTTCGAGCCGCTAAACACAACATGCGTAATTCCCGCCTCGCGACCTTCTGACCGTGTGCCTTTTGGAACAGGCGCGGCTTTGCGTAAAATGCTGGCGACAGAAATAAATTATATGGTTTATAACCCTCGTGCATTTTTTCATATACGTAAATTTATCAGGCAAATTCCACGACTATACGAAAACCAAAATCCAGAAGAAATATTTAGCGATATTTCGCCATATTTATTTGATTATCTGATGATTAACGGCTTGCAAAATGCCATTGATGATGCGAAAAAAAATAGCTCCAATAAAAAGAATTTCATTCGTCGCTTTTTTGTTTGGTTTGATGCTTTTCGTTATTTCAAGTTCTTAAACGATTCGCATATAGATTATTACAAGAAAATACCAGTCGAAAAGGCTGCACGAATTGCTTTGCGTTATATCTCGAATTGTAAAACTGATATTAAATCGCCACACGAATTATTAATTCACTTTCGTCATAGCGACAAAACCAGTGATTTCTAACATATTAAACCGCTAAGTCTTACGGAAAATAAGTTTCCGGCTCATCGTACCATTTTGCGTACATCAAATAATTGTTTGCTATTCGCTCAATCATTTCCTTTGTTTGGTTTGGGTCTATTGCTTTTATCCGCTTTGCTGGCAAACCGGCATAAATACTATTAGGCTCGCAAACCATGCTATCTTTGATAAGTGCCCCAGCAGCAATAATTGTGTTTTCGCCAATTATAGCGTTATCAAGGACAATTGCACCAATTCCGACAAGAACGTTACTGCTAATTTTTGCCCCGTGAATGGCAACATTATGCCCAATTGTAACATTATCGCCAATTTCTATTGTCGATTTATGATACAGCGTGTGCAAAACCGAACAATCCTGAATATTAACTTTATTTCCTATCCGAATTGAATTTACATCTCCGCGCAAAACCGCATTGAACCAGATACTGCAATCGTTTCCAATTTCTACATCGCCAACAATTGTTGCATTGTCTGCCAAAAAACAATTTTCGCCTATTTTTGGAGTAAAACCCCTGACTGTTTTTACGAGTGCCATACAAATTTATTTGTGTATTTATGCTTAATTTATAATTTTAAAAAACTATGGCGCAATAAAAGCGAAACGCCATACGAATAATCGAAACTCTGCGAAATCGTTTCGTAATAAAAATCAACTCCAGCAGAAAAAACAATAGATTCATGAATTTTTTTTCGATAAGCTGGACGAAAACCGATTATTTTTTTGTTCTCCATAACAACGGATTCGCTTGTTTCTGTATCCGACATAAAAATTGCATCTCCTTTTGGAGAAATAAATTTATCGCCCTGCCAAAAAAACAATTGCATGGTGGCAACCGAAAATTCTGCTTTCGCCTCGAACCATTTTCCATGTCCCGATTCAAAGGCAAGTTCGGTTTCGGAAGAGGCATCTTTATAGCTGATGTACTGAGCTTTAAGCTGTATGTTTTTGAGTATTTCATGGTTTATTTGCCAATCAATGGCTATTCCCGCCGATGTATTAATCAATGTTTGCAGCGGTCTGTCGCATGAGTCGATTTGTCCTCCACGATGGAATGCCGAAAATTGCGCTATCAGATTGAATTTCAGGGCATTATTTAGATGCAAAATGTTAAATGAACTCGAAATTCCACCAAACAATTCTTCCTGTGAAGGATCGCCTTCAAAAATAAAATTCTCCCATTCTATCCATGTATCAAAAAAAAATCGTTTATTCTTTACAATTAACTGAAAACCAGACTCTGGCTTATTGGTATAAAATCGTTCTTGCGAAAATAACGGTTCGACAAGTTTGTGGGATAAGCCTCCAAAAACATTTCCAAAAATAAGGCTAACAGTTTCATTTGGTGAATATTGCACACGATAGAATGGTAAAATATGCGAAAATTTGTCTAAGCCAGAGTATTTTAATAAATGCGCGCCTGCCGTTAGTTCAATATCTCGAAATGGTCTATAAATCACATTTGGTTTTAAAACACTGCCAATCAGAGTGTAACCATCTGTAAGATGAAAGTATTCATTATTTTTAAAAAAGTTTACGTTTTGCAAATTAACATCTAAACAAGAGCTGTCCGTCAATTTTTGTTTCGACATTATCTCCTCATAATGAACATTTTGTGCAATAGTATTAAAATTGCAGACGAAGAAAATAAACGCCACGAGAAAATTTTGCACAGACAAAATTCTAATAATTTTCGACATGATAAATATATCAATAATTCGTTTTGCATAAAAAAAACAGGCATCATCGCTTTTTCGCAATGCCTGTTTTTTATTAAACTATGAGAGTAACGATTAAAAATGTTCGTAAGAAACAGGTTTAAGCGACCTGCACTTTTAATTGAGACAATGGTTTTATTTAACTGAAAATCAGCAACAAACAGCAAATAATGGTATAGGTTAATTTAATCTTCGTTCTAAGGCTTATTTTCATGAAACGTATTGGCTGGTTATTAGCGGTTTACGTTAATAAAAAGCGAAAAAACTTTTAAGAGTATTTATAATCCTATTTGCCTGAATTTGAGAACGATTCATCATTTTTCAAATCGAAAAGTGTACCATTTATAACTGCATAATATGCTACCTCGTTTCTCGCCAGAATGAAGTTTGGCTTTGCTCCAAGCACGATGTTATTATCCTGATTTTTGTTTGTAGAAATCAGATTAATAGGCAGTTGACTAAAGTCTCTACCTAAAGGCAGGTGTTTCACTCGGACTGTTGTGTATCCCATTTCCAACATCGAAAGGATATATGCTTCGTTCAATTCGGAAATATCTTTTATGACGTATGGAAAAACCATGCCTGGTATTGCTTTAAGTCCCTCGGCATCAACCTCTTCGTAACCGTAATAAGTTAACAAATCGCCAAGGTTTGCAATATTACCACTATAATACTGCATATCTAAAGCATCAATATCTACCAGTTCGCGCTTTATACCAATATCATATATGTAATTTTTACCATTGCGCTCGACAAATACATTACGTATTAAAAGGTCGAACATGTGCTTTCTACTCTCAGGAATTGCGTTGTATTGTTCGGTGTTTTTTTCTTCATACGACTTTGTAACAATAGAATTTAAGCCCATCAAAATGGCAACAAAATTCAATTTGCGCGTATATTGACGCTGAGAGTCATTTTTATATCCGCCTGTTTCCAAGAGAATTGTACTTATTCCTGCTTTTTGAACAGCATCGCCAAAACACCGAGGGTCGTGTCGGTTGCTATATTTTGCAACATGTCCGGGAACAAAATCTTGCAAAACTTCATTGATGTCAACTATCAGCTGCATAGCGCGTTCGCGTGTTTTGCTGATGGTATTTTTGTTGTCGAAGGCTGGTGCCAAAACAGAAAACGTTGCTGGTTTTGATTCTGCGTTGTAATAAATTTCTTGGTCGTGCAAATTGAATGCAAAATCGGGCTTAATCGTTTCATATAAGCTCGTTAGCAACTGCGATTCTGGCGAAACTTTGCGAAGAGCATCTCTATTCAAATCAATTTCTATCGCATTTCGCCGTATTATTTCGTCTGCTCCATCAGGGTTCAACATTGGCACAAAATATAGTGTCAAGCCTTGCAGTAGTTGGCTACGAAAATCGTTGAGTTCGTCGTTTTTGGATAAGAAATTAAAAATATCAAGAATTGCCATTGTTGCAGTTGGCTCATCTCCATGTATTTGCGACCAAAGCAAAACTTTTACTGGTCCGGAACCAGCCTTGATAACATAAATGTCTTTTTCCTTTACCGATTTTCCGATTTGATGTATTTCGTACCACTGATTCTCGGTGTGTCGCTTGATAAGTGGTACTATTTCTTTATGTTTGAAGCGCGAAGTGCGAATAGCGTTTTCGCGATATACTTCGTGTTTTTTGTAAAGCAATTGGTGTAATTGCGCACTTTCGTTTGCTTGCATAATAGTTTGATTTATAGTATGTACATAAAAAATTGTTGCTAATTTTTTGTTCTCAATAGATTTCCTAATTCATCTTTTGCCTCTCAATTGGCTATGAATTAAAGCATTAATATATTCGACATAAAATATAATTTGCGGAAAAGATACAGATTTTTTCCGATATATTCGTCTGTTCTTTGTTAATCTTTCGTTACAATTTGCGAGCGGTTTTGCATCAAAGAGCTGGTTCGTTTTTGACTCCAATTTTCGCGACATAATCTATAAGTTTTCTCAATAGATCGAAAATCAAAATTACATAAAGAAATATTGCTGATAACCATATAATTATCAAATTAAACCAAAAAGTGTCGATGTATTGACCCAAGAACTTTTTTGATGATGCGTAAAAATGCGAGCGTCCGCTGTTTGTTTCTGGCAGTTTATAAATTGGGTCTTTTTTTTGCAGTAAAATTTCGGATTCTGTACGCTTAATTTTATTTATGTCGGTTTTTGCTAACACTAAGTCTGCCACCGATTTATTGTAAAATCTGGTCTTCAAATCGTTGAGCTGGTTTCTCCCTAATTCTTTCCATAGTTTTGAGTAAATAGCATCTCGTTTTTGCGTATATTTCTCGTATCTGGCAGAATAATATTTTTTTACCGTTTTCAAATACTTTTTAAGGTCTATTGCAACACTTTCATTAAACTTGTTTATTTCAAGATTTTCTATGTCGGCGTATTTATATTTTGTTAATTTCAAACCAATCGTAATCAATTCATTTTTAAGTAATTTCAAATTAGATTCTAACTTAATAGAGTCATTCTTTTTTTGAAATAATAATTTACTCTCGTTTGCGATAGTTTCTAATTCTGTTGCGTAGAAATTACTCATGTATGTTGCATTGCTTATTTTACGCTCAATATTGAAGAAGTGTTTTTGATACTCATTGTCCCTAAACTGAGTAACAGCAAGGGCTTCGTATGCCCACCTTGATGTCATTAAGTCGCCAATTATTGGCACGTATTTTTCGTGAGTAATGTTTTTGTGCAGTTTGTCGAAATTCACTATCACACCACTGAAAAGTAACTGAGGCACAAGTATAAACGGAATTAAAATGTAGATTGCCACAACAGAATTGAGAGCGGCAGAAATATTAAGCCCAATCATGTTTGCGGCGCAAGAAGTCGTAAATAAAACGAGCCAAAAATTTAGTCCCATTCCTTCTATTCCGAGTATGAAATTGCCAACAATGACGAAGCTAAAGGTCTGAATTGCTGATATTAAGAATAATATTAGCGTTTTTGAATTTATGTAACTAAAGCGACTCAAATTAAGAAAGGACTCTCTTTTTAGTAGTTTTCTATCTTTGATTATTTCTTCGGCACTAACCGTTAAGCCCATAAACAATGCGACAATTATACTCATAAAAAAATACGCGGGTAAATTTTCGTTATCACTAAAGAGATAAGCATTTGGGTCAGAGTCAGTTCCAGCAATATATTTCGTAAAATAACCAATTATTATTGCTAACAATGGTGCTTCCAAAAAATTGATTAACATATATTGTTTATTTGCCAATTTGGATAATATATTCCTGATACTGAATATTTTAAACTGTTCAATTTTGTTCGGGATTTTGAAATTATTTGCTGGCAAATCGTCTTTTGATTCTTGCTTTTGAAATTTTGATTCTATGTGTTCCTCATAAAGTGCAGACCAATCTTCGGCAGAACGTTTGCGGTTTCGGGTAAATTTTCCGAACTCGTTAACAACCTTAGATTCAATTATTTGCAATACCTGCTCAGGGTTCACATTTCCGCATGTAACACATTGGCTTTCATCGGCATTAACATAATTATTCATCGTCTTGAAATAGACAACTGCATCTATTGGATTACCACGAAAAATCGGATAACCGCCTTTGTCCATGATAATTAGCTTGTCGAATAGTTTATAAATATCCGAGGAAGGTTGGTGGATATTTACAATTACGAGCCGTCCTTTTAGTGCCTGCTCTTTTAGAAGTAGCATCACCATTTCAGAGTCCATAGACGAAAGTCCAGACGTTGGCTCATCGACATAAAGTACTGTTGGTTTACGCATTAGCTCAAGGGCTATGTTGAGACGTTTGCGCTGTCCGCCGCTAATAAATTTATTAAGCGTATCTCCAACTTTTAGTTTCCTAATTTCGTATAAATCTAAGTCTTTCAGCACTTTAATAACGGTGCGCAAAGTCTGTCGTTCGGAAAAATCTGTGAAACACAATTTTGCGTTGAAATATAAATTCTGAAACACCGTAAGTTCCTCAATAAGAAGGTCGTCTTGCGGAACAAAGCCAATAATGCCTTCTAATTTGTCGCTTTCCTTGTGGACATCAATGCCATTAATAGTTACCAAGCCAGATTGTGGTTTCAGCTTGCCATTCAGCACGTTAAGCAGTGTCGATTTTCCAACGCCACTACCGCCAATTACGCCGATTAGCTGTCCAGATGCTTCGGATAAATTGAAATGGTGAATTCCGTTTGTGCTATTTCTGAACCGAAATTCTACTTGGTCTGCGGATAAAATTATTTTTGTTCGCGTCTCAGACTCTAAAAATTTTGCTGCTATATTGCTGTAATAGACCGGCTTAATTTTTGCTCCTTTGATAATCGAGCCATTGTCTAACACGTATGTTCGGTGCGGAAGAATTATTTGTCCGTTTAGGTATAGGTCAAAATTTCCTAAGTACCTAAACATAAATGTATTAATGCTCGAAAGATGTAGTATTTGAAGATTTTTATCGAGGTCTTTGTGGTGCATAAAACGAAGTTTACGCGTAACATCTTCGGCAACCACAGTTGGTTTTTTTCGAGCAACAATAAGAAGCCTGTCTTGCCTAATTTGTCCAATGTCTTCGCCCAGCACAAAGGCTTTTCCATCGCTGTACTCCTCGTTGCTGATATTAAAAATATCGGCAACGGTTTTCACAAAATCGAGTTCTTTTTCGGTTACAACGTTGTCTTCTTGGATAAATTCCAACAAACGTAGAAAGACGATTATTTTTTCGCGTTGGTGCAGAGCTTCATTTATTTCCTGACAAATCATCAGAACTTTTACTGAGTTTACTGCGTTGCGCTTGCGTCCTTTCCGACTATCTTTATTGGTTATATTACGATGATGAAAGGCAAGATACTCATCGAAAATATTGAGAAATTCTCTTACTTTGTCGTTATTAAATTGTTGTTTCAAATATGCTTCAACAATCCGACGGGCATTGGTTGTAACCCCTTCTTTATTGACATTGGCGATTATTGCAAATAACCGCATTAGTGCTTTAAGTACCGATTCGCTCATTTTTTTGGGGTTTAGATAACACTTTGCAAAAATGCAGTAGTAAGTACTTTTACAAAAGTTCTTACGCTTTTTATTAACCTAAGTTGTTAATTCAC
>JAOZMU010000007.1 GCA_029934165.1 Bacteroidales bacterium | reverse complement strand
TACAAAAAGTAGAAATGATTTTTAGAACAGCATTAGTTGTTTAGTGCTATCAAAAAAGCAAACGAATTTCTATTTTTCATAGAATTTGTTTGCCTACAAACATTTCACACCTATCGGCGTTGTTATTATAAATTATGTTAAATAATTTACTTTTCAGATTGCATAAAATTCTTATTTTCAAGCGTAAGCCAATCCTTAGAACGAGGATTAAATTAACTTATAAGCACTCATACAAAAGTTTTTACATATTTACTTGTTCATATTTCGCTGATTAAGTGAACTTTGCAGAAATGCGTAAGCAACATTAAATATGTCTTAGACCTTACCATTATTTGTTGCTGATATTCAGGCAAATAGTAAATCGTTGTCTAAATATTAAAAAGTGCATGGCACTTAATTAACTATGTTATGTCTATTGTTCCGCAATAACAAAATCGAGTTGTTTTTTGACTACGTTGACACTAATTATCTGAATTTTAATATTATCGCCAAGTTCATATCGTTTTTTACGATGTTCGCCAATTAAGCAAAAAAACTTATCATCAAAGGTGTAATAATCGTCTTCCATATCGCGAATTGACACTAAGCCTTCGATTTTATTCTCAATTATTTCTACGTATAAACCCCATTCGGTAACACCCGAAATCACACCATCGAAGACAAAGCCAATCTTGTCTTGCATAAATTCTACTTGCTTATATTTTATCGAAGCGCGCTCGGCAGATGCTGCTCGTTGTTCCATGAACGAAGCATGCTCGCACATGTTTTCGTATTTTTTCTTAGTCGCAGAATTTCCGTTTTTCAAATATCTGTCAAGCAAACGATGCACCATCATGTCGGGATACCGACGAATTGGAGATGTGAAGTGCGTATAATAACGAAACGCGAGCCCATAATGCCCAATGTTATCTGTCGAATAAATCGCCTTTGCCATCGACCGAACAGCCATTTGCTCAATTACGTTTTGCTCGCTTCGCCCTTGTACACTTTTTAGCAACGAATTCATTGAGTTTGCAACGATTTTTGTCGAGCCAGTTTGTATCGTATAACCAAATTTCTTTATGAAGCGCGAAAAAACGTCAAGTTTCTGAGGGTCAGGCTCATCGTGTATTCTGTAAACAAATGTTCTTGCCGGCGTTCCCTTCGTAACATTGCCGATTACATTTGCTACCTGCTTGTTTGCCAGTAACATAAACTCCTCAATCAGTTTATTGGAATCCTTTGATTCTCTGAAATAAACATCAAGCGGTTTTCCTGTTTCGTCGATATGAAATTTTACTTCTATTTTATCAAAAGAAATTGCACCTTTTTTAAACCGATTTTCGCGAAGAGATTTTGCTAACTTATTGAGAGCAAAAAGCTCCGTAGCTAATTCTCCCTCTTCGGCATCAATAATATTTTGAGCTTCGGCATACGTAAATCTACGGTCTGAGTTTATTATAGTTCGTCCGAACCATTCTTTCACGATATTTGCATTCTCATCTAGCTCAAACACAGCCGAATATGTCAATTTGTCCTCTTTTGGTCGCAAAGAGCAAACTAAGTTAGAAAGCCTTTCGGGAAGCATCGGAACGACTCTATCTACCAGATATACAGATGTTCCACGCTCTTGAGCCTCTTTGTCCAGTGTCGTGTTTGGTTGCACATAATGCGTTACGTCCGCAATATGAATACCAACCTCGACATTACCATTATCCAAATCGCGATACGACAGTGCATCATCAAAATCTTTTGCATCTTCTGGGTCGATGGTAAACGTACAAATATCCCTGAAATCGCGACGTTTCGATATTTCTGCCGGCGAAATTTCTGCATCTATCTCCTCGGCAGCTTGGTCAATATTTTCGCTAAACTCGTTTGGCAAATTAAATTCGGCCAAAATAGCGTGCATTTCAGTTTCATGGTCGCCGGGTCGCCCCAAAACTTTAACAACTCTACCAATCGGATTTTTAGCACTTTGCGGCCACTCGGCAATCTCAACTATCACTTTGTCCCCATCAAGAGCTTGGTCTAACTCGCTGGCAGGCAGGAAAATATCGTAAGGAATTTGCTTGCCAGATGGAATTAGAAAAGCATAATTTCTCGAAATCTCAATAACACCAACAATTTGAGTTTTTGCACGTTCCAAAATCTCAACAACTTCGCCCTCGGTGCCTCCGCCTCTACGCCGTCGTGCGTACAACGAAACTTTTACTTTGTCGCCATGCAAAGCATGATTCAGATTAGCTGTCGGGATAATAATCTCCATGGAATCCGAATCATTTTCCGGCACAACATAAGTTTTCCCTTTCGCCGCAAATTCAATCCGTCCGATAACAAAGCTGTCCAGCGGCTTCATTTTATATTTTCCGGTATAAACCTCTTCAACTCGCCCACTCATAGCCAGCTCGGACAATGTAGCAACAATGAGCTGTTTTCCGCCAGTGTCGTGGATATCTAGCCTTTTACTAATTTGTCGATAATTAAAAGCATGCAACGGATTTAGCATAAAAATTTGCATAATAAGTTGTGTCAGCTCTTTTTTAGTGTACCTGTTTCCTCTATTTCGTTTTCCCATTTATAATATTTTTATGGTGTATTTTACAAGTCAATAAATATGTAAAAACACTCAATACAATTAACCAGAGTGTTTATACTGTCCGTATATTATTCATTATTTAAAATATCAACAAAGCCATTTTCCGGATTAATCAGGCAACCAACTATGCCCAAACTATTTGCAGCAGCAATATTTTCTTGCGAATCGTCAAAAAAAACCGTCTCCTGAGCTATCAAACCACAATCTGATAAAACTTGTTCAAAAATTTTAGGATTTGGCTTTCGTAGCCCCATTTCAAAAGAATAATAAGTTTTGTCGAAAAGTAATGATAAATCTGCAATTTGATGCTTATCTGCCAATATTTTATTAAAATATTTGCAATGAATTGAATTTGTGTTACTTAACAAAAATAAATTTTTATTCGGACGCAACTTTTTTAATAAGTCTATTCGCTCAAACGGAAAATCAAGCAGCATTGCGTTCCAAGCAACATCAATTTCATCGTCAGTTTTTTTACGTACCAAATGAGACAAAATTTCGGCACGAAACTCACAGGGCAAAATTTTATTCGTCTCAAGGTCATCGAAAATATTTTTTGCATACATTGCTTTTAGGTTATTCTCAAAATCGGTAAACTCCAGATTAATAAACGATTCCCGTGTTTTTTCTGGAGCTATGTTTAGTATTACGCCACCTAAATCGAAGATGTAATTTTTGTAATTTCTAAATTTTTTCATAAAAAAATGATTTATTTTTGATTATTAAAACTCTTTCCGTATCTTTGCCTTCGGTTTTACAAAGGTAATATTTATTTCTCATTTATCGGGCCCATAGCTCAGTTGGTTAGAGCACCTGACTCATAATCAGGGTGTCCCAGGTTCAAACCCTGGTGGGCCCACAACATCAAAAACACAAAGGCATCTGTTCTTCAGATGCCTTTTTTGTTATACAAAATTAAGGTAAAAAAGCAGAATATCCTACATTAGACAGGTAGCCTTAATTGTTAACTAATATAAATTTTTTATGGGCGGCATCGGGCTTTCCGCTTGTAGTCGGTGCGCTGCCATGCGTTTTTGGCAAGCGTTTTGGAGTTGGCTCATTTCAATCGCCACACCAAAATGCGCCAAAAATCGCATGCCAACACACCGAGCTACCGCTACAATCCCTGCCGCAAAACGCCGTTGTAGCAAGCATTTTTACATACTTTTGGAGCAAAATAAAAACTACCTTTGCATGGTATTTCAATAATAAAAATTCATTTACTTTTTTATAAAAACGCAAAAAATCGTATCCCTACAAAAAACTAATGTGCTAATTTACACGACATTAAGTTTTTTGTAACAAGATTTGCACATAAAAAATTTTATTCATTTAAAATTCGCCACGAAGAGACAACATAATTCAACCCAAAAAAATTCGTACAACGCCTTCTTTCAACCCAAAATGCTTTTTATGAACAAACCCTGTTTTTTATGAACAAACCCTGTAAAATAATATAAATTTATTATATTTGTGTGATAGTCTTGCAATCGGCTTTCAAATTCGATGTTAAGCAAATAGTGCTACTCATTATGAAGTGTATTGTATTGATGCTCAGGTTAACAACAACAAAAGTATCAATTATTTTTACGCCCCCACATATTTCACATCATTAATAATTGTATAAAATTTCAACGCAAAAATAAAAATCGAAACGATTATGAGTTATATTCAGTTTGACAAAACCCAATTAATCAATCTCGAATACTCTCTAAGCCGTGAGGTGCTTCGCTCTAACAGGGCTGGGTCTTTTGCATGTACGACAATGATTTTCTGTCCGACACGTAAATATCATGGTTTATTGATTTGCCCCCTCGAAGACCTTGACGGCGAGAATCATATTTTGCTTTCGGCTGTAGATGAGACAATTATCCAGCATGGAAAAGAGTTTCATTTAGCAGTTCGCAAATATCCAGGACGGTTTCATCCGGGGCATAAATACATACGAGATTTTCACACTGACCCAATTCCAACAATTACCTATCGGGTAGGAGGCGTTGTGTTGAGGAAGGAAACCCTTTTGGCAGAAGAAGATGAGCGTTTTATGATACGCTATACACTCGAAGAGGCTCACTCGCCAACAAAACTGAGGCTGCACCCATTTCTTGCTTTTCGGCAAGTGCATAAATTGAGCAAATGCAACATGGATGTGAATAAAAAAATAGGCATAATACAAAATGGAATAAGCACCAAATTGTACGAAGGCTATCCGACATTAAATTTACAGTTGTCCAAAAAAAACGAATTTATTTCTGCACCCAATTGGTATTTCGATATTGAATATATAAAAGAGAAAGAGCGTGGCTACGAGCATCACGAAGATTTATATGTTCCGGGAAGTTTCGAGTTTTCGATGAAAAAAGGCGAAAGCATTGTGTTTTCTGCAAGCACCTCCGAAGTACCATCGCGAACCTTGAATCGTAAATTTAACAAAGAAATTGACAAGCGCGTACCACGAAATGGCTTTGAACAATGTCTTGAAGGTGCAGCACAACAATTTATAAAACGAAATGGAGATAGAACAGAGATAATCGCTGGTTTTCCGTGGTTTGGCACTTGGGCGCGCGATACGTTCATTGCGCTTCCTGGGCTGACACTTGCGCAAGGCGATGTTGCTACTTGCAAGGCTGTTTTAGACACGATGTCGTCCGAAATGCGGGCTACACTTTTCAATAATAGAGGACGACTAAACGTTGCCGATGTAAATGCCGCCGACCCACCTCTTTGGTTTTTTTGGGCAGTTCAGCAGTTCGCACCACACAGCTCTCAAAAACAAATTTGGAAAGATTACGGACCGAAGATGAAGCGTATTTTACGTGCTTTCATGCAAGGTCGGAGCAACAATGTCAAAATGCACGATAACGGTCTGATATATCAGGGCGAAGATGGAAAGGCACTGACTTGGATGGACGCTTTTGTTCATGGCGCGCCGATAACGCCACGAAAGGGTTATGCTGTTGAGGTTAATGCCTTGTGGTACAACGCTATATGCTTTGGATTAGAACTTGCCAAAGCTAATAACGATGATTATTTCATCTCGGAGTGGAAAGATTTTCCAGAAAGAATACGCCATTCTTTTACAAATATTTTTTGGAACGAACAAAGAGGCTATTTAGCCGACTTTATTGACGGAGATTACGCAGATTGGTCTGTTCGTCCGAATCAGATTTTTGCTGCATCGTTACCATATTCTATGCTTACTGAGGATATTAGCAAATCGGTTGTAGATACTGTTCAGCGCGAATTGCTTACGCCTCGCGGATTGCGAACTCTTGCACCAAAACACCCAGGGTATCAAGGCGTTGCTGCCGGAAATGTAACTTCAAAGGACATTGCTTATCATCAAGGCACGGTTTGGCCATGGTTGCTTGGGCATTTTGCCGAGGCATACTTAAAATTACATAGGCGTAGTGGCGTTAATTTTATAAAGAAAATTTTCAACGGCTTCGAAAATGAGTTGAGCAGACACGGAATTGGCACAATCTCAGAAATTTACGATGGTAATCCACCACACGAAGCTCGCGGAGCAATATCTCAGGCGTGGAGTGTTGGCGAGTTGCTTAGAATCAAATCTTTACTTAAAGAATACTCAAAATAATTAATACTTTCTGTACAGGCAGAATAATCTTTGCTTATTGTGAAATACTCAAACATTATTCTGTTAAGATAGTATTAAACAGTACATTGTGTTTAATAATCCTAAAGAATTTTAGGTTTAAAAAAAGAAAGTATGAAAGTATTAATGTTCGGTTGGGAATTTCCACCACATATATCCGGCGGGCTTGGTACAGCTTGTTACGGGCTTACAAAAGGATTGGCTTCTTACGAGGACTTGGAACTGCTGTTTGTTGTTCCGAAAGCACATGGCGACGAAGACCAAAACGCCGCCAGCTTGATTGGAGCTAACGATGTTGTGATAAAAAGAAAACGCTTTAATTATCAGGATTTTTGGAAAGACATGACCTACATCGAAGTAGGCTCTGTTTTAATTCCTTATGCTTCGCCAGACGAGTACGAACGACTTGTATCGGAACGCAAGTTGGAACAATCTGCGATAACAGAAACCGATGATTTTGGGCGAATGAATTTTACGGGAAAATACGGTAAGGATTTGCTTCAGGAAGTAACAAATTATGCTTACGTAGCACAAACCATTGCAGCGGAAAATGAGTTTGATGTAATTCATGCTCACGATTGGCTAACGTATGCCGCCGGAATTGCAGCCAAAAAAATATCGGGCAAACCTCTTGTTATCCATGTTCATGCAACAGAATTCGACCGAAGCGGAGAAACTGTTAACCAGACGGTGTATGACATCGAAAAAATGGGAATGGAAAATGCCGATAAAATAATAACAGTCAGTAATTTAACACGAAATATCGTTATCGAAAGATATGGCATTTCGCCCGAAAAAATAGTTACGGTTTACAACGCAGTAGAACCACAAGAGGCAGAGAAAAAGCAATTTAAGAAAAATGTAAAAGAAAAGGTCGTAACTTTTTTGGGCAGGGTAACTTTCCAGAAAGGACCAGAGTATTTTATCGAAGCAGCCTATCAGGTATTGCAAAAAGTTGATAACGTGCGGTTTGTGATGGCGGGAAGTGGCGATTTGCTTCGCAAGATGATTCGCAGGGCTGCCGCTTTAGGAATAACTAACCGTTGTCATTTTACCGATTTTTTGAGAGGCGAAGATGTAACACGAATGTTTGCCATTAGTGATGTGTACGTAATGCCTTCTGTGTCAGAGCCTTTCGGCATTTCGCCATTAGAGGCAATGCGCTCGAATGTACCTGTCGTTATCTCGAAACAATCTGGTGTTGCCGAAATTTTACAACACGCAATTAAAGTCGATTTTTGGGATATTGATGCTATTTCGGACGCTATTTATGGTTTGTTAAAGTATGATGCTTTGTCCGATATGTTCCGAACTTATGGAAAAACGGAAGTTAATAATTTGAAGTGGGAAAATGCTGCCGGACACGTTCGTAACGTATATTATGATGCCTTCAATGAGTTTATGCAAAAGAAGGGTGTTGAGTAGCTGCCCAAAAATGAGTGTCGGTTGTTAATGCACACGTAAAAACAACGACATGAAAATCGTTTTGGTTAAATTTAAAAACAGAAAATTAAAATTATTGATATGAAAACTATTTGCTTCTATTTTCAAGTCCATCAGCCTTTTAGACTCAAAAAATACCGTTTTTTCGATATTTCGGAAGATGACTATTATTATGACGATTTTTCCAATCGAAACTTGATGCGCAAAATTGCAGAGCGTTGCTATCTTCCTGCAAATGAGATGCTTTTGAAGATGTTTAACGAGTACGGAAACCAGTTTAAGGTTAGTTTTTCTATTTCGGGAATTGCCTTAGACCAATTTGAAATGTATGCTCCCGATGTTCTCGAAAGTTTTAAAAGACTTGCAGAAACCGGAAATGTCGAATTTCTTTCGGAAACCTATTCGCACTCTTTGGTGGCACTAAAAAGCAAAGAAGAGTTTGTGCAACAGGTTGAACTGCACAGTAAAAGAATCGAAACATTATTCGGACAGCGACCAAAAGTGTTCCGAAATACTGAGCTTGTTTACTCAGACGAAATCGGTGAAATGGTTGCAGAAATGGGCTACAAAGCTATGCTGACCGAAGGAGCAAAACATATTTTGGGTTGGAAAAGTCCGAACTACTTGTATTATAATGCAATAAACCCAAAGCTGAAAATTCTTTTAAGAAATTATAAATTAAGCGACGACATCGCTTTCCGCTTTTCAAATCAAGGCTGGAAAGATTGGCCATTAACAGCCGAAAAATTTGTTGGCTGGCTTAAAGAGGCTGATGCTAAGGAAGAAATCATAAATTTATTTATGGACTATGAAACATTTGGCGAGCATCAATGGAAAGAGACAGGGATTTTCGATTTTATGGAAGCATTGCCACATTTTGTCTTTCAAGAAACTGATTATCAGTTTGGTACACCCACTGAAATAGCCGAGAAGCATCAGCCAGTTGCCGCTTTCAACGTAAACTACCCAATCTCTTGGGCAGACGAAGAGCGCGACTTGACGGCTTGGCTTGGTAATAAACTTCAAAATGAGGCATTTACGAAGTTTTATGAGTTGCAACAATATGTTGATAAAGTCCAAGACGAAAAATTGAAACGCGATTGGCTTTATCTTCAAACGAGCGACCATTTCTATTATATGTGTACAAAGTTTTTCTCTGATGGAGATGTACACAAGTATTTCACTCCATACGATTCGCCTTACGACGCATTTATAAATTATATGAATGTCCTCAGTGATTTTGAAGAACGTCTGAAACTTGCACCAAAAAAAGATGTGCCAGAAGTAGAATCTATTAATATTGAGGAACTTATTAGCGAATATAAAGCAAAGTTGGATAAACTCGAAGCGCAGAAAGCAAAAACTTCTGAAGTAAAAGCGATTGAGAAAACAAAGCCAAAAGCCAAAGCGATTGAGAAAACAAAGCCAAAAGCCAAAGCGATTGAGAAAACAAAGCCAAAAGCTAAAGCGATTGAGAAAACAAAGCCAAAAACTAAAGCGATTGAGAAAACAAAGCCAAAAGTAAAGGCAATCTCGAAAACAAAAAAAGTACCTAAAGCCATTGACAAAAAAAAGGTTGGCGGAAATTCTAAAAAATAATTACGCTAATTATCAACCCACGATGATTGTCGTGGATTGTCAATAGGTCATGTCAAGTTACTGTCTGTGTGGCTTCTATCCATAAAGATAGATTTTAAATAACAATTGCTTATAAAGATAAATTTACAGTCAATTGTAAAAATTATTAAATAATTGATAATCATACCAACACTGTTTTGTAGGGACTACCTCAATTCTTAATTAGTAAAATTACACAAATTTAATTAACCCTACCCAAAAAACAATTGGGTATTAAGACTTAGTAACAAAATATAAATTTATGATAAATAATACACGCAAACCCGATTACTTATTCGAGATTAGTTGGGAGATTTGCAATAAGGTTGGTGGTATAAATACAGTCATTGCAACCAAAGCCAAGCATTTGGTAAAAGCATTTGGGAATAATTATATTCTATTAGGACCAGATGTATGGCGCGAAACAGAAAACAATCCTGCATTTCTTGAAGATAAAAGTTTATTCAGGTCATGGCGTAAAAATGCTGAAAAAACTGGGCTTTCAGTACGAATTGGTCGATGGAATATTGTCGAAAATCCAATCGTAATTTTGGTTGAGTTTTCTTCTTTCATGACGGATAAGAATGATATTTTTGCGCAATTTTGGGAAGATTATAAATTAGATTCAATTTCTGGTGGAATTGGCTACGTAGAATCTGCCATGTTTGGATATGCTGCCGGAAAAGCAATAGAAAGTTTTTGTAAGTATAACATGACACCTCGCGAAAAATGCACGGCACATTTTCACGAATGGATGTCTGGTTCGGGAATTTTGTATCTTAAAAATGCTTTTCCCCAGATTTCTACAGTCTTCACAACTCATGCAACAGTTGTCGGACGCGCTATTGCCGGTAGTGGCAGCGCATTATACGATAATCTTTCGCAATTTAGTGGCGATACGAAGGCAAAAGAGTTTAATTGCACAGCAAAACATTCGCTCGAAAAATTATCTGCGCAAAATGCCGATTGCTTTACAACTGTTAGCGAAATTACTGCGCGCGAGTGTAAGCAATTTCTCGAAAAACCTGTTGATATTATCACGCCTAACGGCTTTGAAGATAGTTTTGTTCCACAGGGCGATATGTTTGAAGTAAAGAGAGATAAGGCACGAAAGTGTTTTGTCGAGGTGGCTTCTGCAATTGCGGGGCATCAGGTGTCGGCAGACGCTTTGATAGTTGCGAATAGTGGACGCTATGAGTTTAAAAATAAGGGAATTGACATCTTTATTAATACACTCGGAGAACTGAATAAGCTGGAGAATTTGGAACACGAAATACTTGCATTTATTCTCGTTCCGGCAAATAATTATGGCGCACGAAAAGATTTGACCGAAAGATTGGCAAACGAGAAATATGATAAAGCTATCGCTAAAAGCGTCTTAACGCATGAGTTGCATCATTCTGAGTATGATTCTATCTTGAATGAATTGAAAAAAGTTGGATTGAATAATACTCCCGAAGATAAAGTTAAAGTGGTTTATGTTCCTTCGTATTTAGATGGAAATGACGGTATTTTCAACCTGACGTACTATGATTTACTTATTGGATTGGATTTGACCATTTTTCCTTCTTATTACGAACCTTGGGGTTACACACCTCTGGAAAGTCTTGCATTTCAAGTACCTACCATAACAACAAACCTTGCTGGTATCGGAATGTGGGTAAATCGAGAATTGATTAGTTTTAATGATGGAATTGATGTTTTTGAGAGAGAAGTAGGATTAGATTTAAAAATTGTCAGAAAAATTGCTAATCGCATCGTAGTTTTTGCAAACCAATCTGCGTATGACCGGCAGAAAGCCAAGGAGAGTGCCTACGCAATTTCTCGTATTGCTCTTTGGAATAATTTAATAAAGTTTTATTTCCGTACCTACGAGTTGGTTCTCGAAAAAATGGACGCTCGTACTGGTGGCATTCCAGAACTATTTCCGACACAACGCGATGTTCCTTCGGAAGTCCGAAAAGTCAATAAACCAATTTGGTACGACATTGAAGTCCACCCGCGTTTACCTGAAATTTTTAAAGGATTAGACGAATTATCGCGTAATTTATGGTGGTCGTGGAATTATGATGCACAGGCACTTTTCGCAAAAATAGATAGCAAATTATGGAAAGAAAGTCGTAAAAATCCTATTGTTATGTTGAAAGACGTAACTTATGATAGGTATAAATTCTTATCTCAAAGTGCCGAGTTTCTTGCAGAATATGAAACAGTGTATCAAAAATTTCAGGATTATATTTCCAAAAAACCATCAGAGAAAACGCAGATAGCCTATTTTAGTATGGAGTTTGGCATCAGCGATACCTTGAAAATTTATTCTGGTGGCTTGGGAATTTTAGCTGGCGATTACCTGAAAGAGGCAAGCGATGCAAATGTGAACATGATAGGAATTGGGTTTTTATACAAATTTGGGTATTTTCATCAGCAATTATCACTCAAAGGCGAGCAGCAGGTGCATTACGAAGCTCAAAATTACTCAAACTTGCCTATTAGCCCCGTAATTTCCGAAAATGGAAAGCATCTTGCAATAAAAGTTGCTTTTCCCGGGCGTTTGATTAATGTTTATATATGGCAGGTTAAAGTTGGACGTATAACTTTATATCTACTTGATACTGAGCATCCGAAGAATAATTCTGAGGATAAAACAATTTCGCACCAACTCTATGGAGGCGATTTTGAGCATAGATTAAAACAAGAAATGTTGCTAGGCATTGGTGGTATCCGAGCAATTACTGCTATGGGTATTAAACCCGATTTATACCATTGTAACGAGGGACACGCAGCCTTGATTGGTATTGAACGATTGCGTCGTCTTATAATGATACGTAATTTTACGTTCGCAGAATCTCTTGAAATTGTCAGAGCATCGACAGTTTTTACGACCCATACGCCTGTTCCAGCAGGACACGATTCGTTTTCGGACGACTTAGTTATGGTTTATATGGGGCATTATCCTGACCGACTGAATATTACATGGGAAGAATTTGTCGGACTTGGAAAGATAAAAGCGTCTGACCCGAATGAAAAATTCTCAATGAGTCATTTGGCGGCTAATTTGTCTCAGGAAGTAAACGGAGTGAGCAAATTGCACGGCGAAGTTACAAAGGATATGTTTCAGAAGATGTGGAAAGGATATTATCCAGAAGAACTTCACATAGGTTATGTTACTAATGGCGTGCATTTACCGACATGGACTTCGTGCGATTGGCAAAAACTTTATGAAAGAGTTTTTGGAGACGATTTTGTTCAGCATCAAGACGATAGAGAGATGTGGAATAGGATTTATGATGTAAGCGATGATGAGATTTGGAAAATCCGACAAAACCAAAGAGAGCTTTTACACGATTATTTGATAGACCGCCTAAACTCAAATTGGATAAAGCGTCATGTCAATCCAAAAATATTGGTAAAAGTTGTCAATACATTAGATAAGAACGCATTAACGATAGGATTTGCACGCAGGTTTGCAACCTACAAACGTGCTTCTTTGCTTTTTGATGACGTAGATAGATTAGCAAAAATTGTTAATAATGCAAAAATGCCTGTACAGTTTTTATTTGCTGGCAAGGCACACCCAAGAGATGGAGCAGGTCAAGATTTGATAAAACAAATCGTAAATATCGCTAGCAAACCAGAATTTGTTGGTAAGATTTTGTTTTTGCAAGATTATGACATTGAGTTAGCAAAAAAACTGGTTCAAGGTGTTGATATTTGGTTAAATACGCCAACCCGACCGTTAGAAGCGTCTGGAACAAGTGGCATGAAGGCTGTTATGAATGGCGTTCTCAATTTTAGTGTGTTAGATGGCTGGTGGGTAGAGGGTTATCGTCCAGATGGTGGTTGGGCATTGCTCGAAGAGAGAACTTATGAAAGTCAAGAATACCAGAATGAATTGGACTCGGAAACTATTTATACGATGCTCGAAAACGAGATTGTGCCAAAGTTCTACGAGCGTAATAATGCAGGGGTTCCGGAGAAATGGGTCGGATTTATTAAAAATTGCATTGCAAAAATTGCACCTGAGTTTACGTCCAATCGAATGTTGACCGACTATAAAAATAGGTATTATTTCAAGCTACGCGACCGCATAAGCAAAATGAGAGAAGATGATTTTGCACTTGCAAAGAAAATATCTACGTGGAAAAAGCGTGTCGAAAAAGGGTGGGAAAGTATTGATGTTAAGTCAGTTAAGTTTTCGCACCCACTGAAAGAGGCACTTCAGCTTGGCAGTAAATATTATGGTGAAATTATCATTAATCTCAATGAGATGGCAGATATTGACATCGGAATTGAAATTGTGATTACTGATATGCAAAGTGATGGAACACAGAAGATTGAACAGGTGAATGAATTTGAACTCATTTCCAAAGAAAATGGAATTGCTACTTATAGGGTAGAAATTATTCCAACAAAATCTGGAGCATTCAAATACGCTTTACGGATGTTTCCAAAAAGTGGCGACTTACCTCATAGACAAGACTTTTGCTATGTTCGTTGGTTGTAAAACTTCGATTAAGAATTAATGCCCAAAAGGTTGTATTTTATTGAGATACAACTTTTTGTTTTATTCATTGTTACGCAAGGTAGAAATGGAACAATTTAGAACTACGTTTGCAATCACACCTTCGCAAACGAAAATTTCGCATCATTCGCCATGTCTTTTCATTGGCAGTTGTTTTACAGAAAATATTGGTAATAAGCTATTAGAGAGGAAGTTCGATGTGCAGATAAATCCTTTCGGAATTTTATATAATCCTTTGTCGGTAGCCAATTCTTTGAATGCCATACTGGATAATAGAAAATTTACGCGGCAAGATTTATCTTTTGACGGGCAACTGTACTATAGTTATTTTCATCATGGACGATTTTCATCTACTTTGCCAGAAAATACATTAAATACGATAAACACAGAATTATTACGCGCGAATTTACTTATAAAATCTGCAAAATTTGTTTTCATAACATTTGGTACAGCATGGGCTTATGAGCATTTAACCAAAAATATTGTGGTAACAAATTGCCATAAGTCGCCAGCAAAAACTTTCAAACGTTATCGGATTTGTTTGGACGAAATTTTTTCTAATATTTCTATTGTTATTGAAAAATTATTGGCACAAAACCCTGATATTCAGATTATTTTTACTGTTAGTCCTGTTAGGCACTGGAAAGACGGTGCGCACGAAAACCAGTTGAGTAAATCGACGCTTTTGCTTGCGATTGATAAAATTGCGGAGAAATATCAAAACAATGTTGATTATTTTCCTGCTTATGAGTTGGTTATGGACGATTTGAGAGATTATAGATTTTACAAAACCGATATGTTGCATCCGTCAAATCTTGCGGTAGAATATATATGGAGTCGTTTTGAGGATACGTATTTTTCGCCTGCGACAAAAGCAATAAATTCTAATATTGAAACAATTATTAAAGCAATGAATCACAGGGCATTAAACACCAAAACGGAGGCGCATCGTAAATTTTTGAATTCTTTTTATTTCAAAACAAAGCAGCTTTCTGAGAGATTGCAACATGCCAATTTTTCTGTTGAGTTAGAATATTTCAAGTCGCACTAATTGTCTTCGACCTATTTAATGTTGCTTACGCAAGATGTGTAACAGATTGTGTATCAAAATATAATGTTTTGTAAAATGTGGAAATACTTTAGTGTGAGTGCTTAACTTTATGATTAAGTAAATAGTGCTATTAATAAGGAATTGTATTTAACTTATATTCAAGTTGATAACAATCCGAAAAGTGTCAATTATTTTCACGCAGTAGAAAAAAACTACCCAGCACAAATAGTCAGTGGCAACCTGTATTTTACATTGACACGCTCGCCCCTATGAATACCCGGCTGCCAATCCAACGATTTTACAATATTAATAGCACTCTTATCGAACTCAGGGTTAATTGAACCTACCACTTTAGCATTCACAATCCTACCATCTTTGGTTACAACAAACACAACTTCAACATTTTGTCTGTTGCACTCAAAGCTGATATGCTTCCGAATTAGTTGATGTAATTCAGTATTCGAGTTTCGGTATCGCGGCATTTGCTCAACCAGGGTGTAAACCTGCATATCGTTGTTCAAAACGCTCAATGCCAGCGGATGCTGCTCATATTCAATATGTTTGCTACCACTCTCCGAGTTTGTTTTCTGCAAACTTGTCCAGCCCAATAAGCCAAAAACAACCGCAACCGCCGAAAGTAGAATAACTTGCGTTAGCATTTTAGAATCTTGCATCTCAGGTTTTTTGTTGTCAAGAGTATTCATAATTTGAGGCTTTTTCAACATTTAGGTATAATATTATGCTAAAATCATGCCGTTTATCTGACACCACAGTAGGTATGGCTTCAAGCCACACAGACTGTAATTATCAAATTTTTGTGATATTGAAGCGTAAACAGCTATAAGCTACCACTATTGCATATTATTTAACATTTGATTATCAAATAATTAACAATTTTGTTTGAATAAAAACATAGCATAAAATTTGTAGAATTGCTTTGGTATGCTATCTTTGTAATATATATATTATATTAATTATTTTAACTTAATTTATATCAATTATGAAAAAGATTTTACTGTTTGTAGCAGTTCTTATCGGATTTTCTGCTACTTCGATGGCACAATGGGAAGCACAATTTAATGATGCTGCTGATTCTCGTTACCCAACCGCAATTTCAACACCAAGTGCTAATGTAATTTGGAATATTTATGCTGATGGTTCTAGTGATGGCGCAAATGTTCAAGAATATGGACGCAGTATTGATGGCGGATTAACATGGGACTATGGTACTATAACGTCAAACAATGCTCTTGAAGCGTCTTCAATTTTTGCATTAGATGCAAATACTGCTTGGGCTTGTATGTATGGAACGCCTGGTCAGCAGGGTATCTTCAAAACAACTGATGGTGGTGATTCTTGGACATTACAAGATAACCAATCGGGTACTGATGAGCCAATGTTTGGTTATTCTGGTTCTTTTGCTAATGTTGTATTTTTCTGGAATGCTGATATTGGTTTTGCAATGGGCGACCCTGCAACAGATGCCAACGGAGACCCAAACTATTTTGAGCTATATACAACCTACAACGGTGGCGAAGAGTGGACACGTGTTCCAAGTATCAGCATCGTGAACGGTACTCCTATCGGTGGCGAATATGGCTATGTAGATGTTTATAGTGGTTTTATCTCAGATACTGAACAAGGCTGTATTTATTTTGGGACAAACGAAGGTCGTATTATTTATTCTACAAATTATGGTACAGACTGGACTGCGGTAGCATCTCCTGTTTCTGACATAACAAACATTATTTTCTCTTCGCCAACAAAAGGTTGGGTAACAGATGCCGCACAAGAAAATGGTTCTTCTGGTTACTATGGTGCATCACTTCACGGAACAGATGATTTTCCAACTGAAAGTGCATGGAACGTTTTAGTTCCTTACCGTGGAAATCTTGGTATTGGCGATGAGCCATCAAACATGTATAGCACAGATGTAACTTATGTACCAGGTACGGACGGACAAATGTTAGTAAGCACTGGTTCTGCATATTACAACGAAGCCACTGTTAATTCTGCTGACAGCATGGGTGTATCTTACTCAATGGACGGTGGAGCAACTTGGACATTATACGGATCTAACGGTTATACGTTTGACGAAGGAAATGGTACGGAACTTCTTGTTGATGGTTATATTGCGGGACAATTTATGGACGTGAAATTTGCAGATGCAGAGCATGGTTTTGCTGGTTCTTTTGCAAGCCCAGATGCATGGCCTTATGGACGTGGAATGTGGAAATTCAATGCAAGTGCACCAGAAATAATTAATTATTCTATTGATGGTGATAACTTAACTCTTACTTTCAATAGCGATTTGATGCCTCCTTATGGAACTACTAATAATTCAACACCTTTTGATTATAGAACTGATGCTACTTATACAATTGATAATGGTGTAACTGTTTCGGATGTTGTAATTCCAGACCCAATCGTATCGAACCAAATTACTTTGGCTACTTCAGGTTTAACAGAGGGAACTATTTATTCTGTTAATATAGATGTACTACATACAGTTGGAGGTATCGTTGGAACAGATATTAGCTTTAGTTTTGAGTTGGTTTCTACCGTAGATATTGTTTCGGCAGAAGTGCTTAACGATATGCCAACAGTTGGACAAGTTACTTTGGTTTGTTACTTTAACCAAGAGCTTGACCAAGCTACGGCAGAAGATGTTGATAACTATGCTATTACTGAAAGAAGTGCAACCATTGCATCTGCTACTATTAGCTCAAACTTAACTCAAGTTAGCCTTGTTGTTGATGGTCTTACGACTGGAAACTACACATTAGAGATTAATGATGTTGAAGCAATGGGCGGTGGAAACGAAGCTGTTTCTTCTTCTCTCGACTTTACTGCTACCGTAGTTGGTGTTGCAACAATTGAAGATGGTGAGTTAAACATTTATCCAAACCCTTTTAGCGGTGTCTTAAATGTTGCTAACGCTTCTCAAGTAAGCAAAATTACTGTTTCAAATCTTGTCGGACAACAAGTTACTGTTATCAATAACGAAGGAAACAATGACATTACAATTGATGCTAACCAATGGGGTATCAACGGTCTTTACATTTTAACTATGGAAATGACAGACGGAAATGTAGTTTCTCGTAAAGTTATGAAACAATAATCCTTTTCATTATAATTTAAAAAAGCCACTTGTTTCGAGTGGCTTTTTTTTGTGCCATATTTTTTTGTTAAATTAGTATTATCCGAGTTCCTATCGTTGCAAAAATTGGAACATGGATTTACTTTTTCAAAAAAAACAGATAAGTACCCTGCACTTTTAATATTGAGATAACGATTTACTATTTGACTGAAATTCAGCAACAAACAGCAAATAATGGTATAAGTAAACTAATCTTTGTTCCAATACAAATTCTATCATGTCTTTAATTGTCTGCATATTAAATTATTGCATTGAAATTAATTGCCAAAACTATAACAGGTAGAATATTAAACGTTTATGGTATATTGTTATTGCAATAATACATTTTTGTTTTTATGTTTAATGCCGTACAAGATGTACGTTTCCATTTTGTGTAACTTTTTGTTTATCAGTTGTTTCTATGGTGATAATGTAAAAATATACTCCAGAAGATGCTTCAGAATTGCCATTGTCAATTTTTCCGTTCCAACCTTCGTTAGCATCATTCCATTCGTAAATTAACCTACCCCAACGGTTGTAAATTTTGCAATTAAATTTCGCAATACTTTGTGCATCAATCTCAAATTCGTCATTATAGCCATCGCCATCTGGAGTGAAAATATTTGGAACAGTAAGGTTCATATCGCAAATATTACCTTTAATTACGACAGTATCGGTTGATATACAACCATTTGCATCTGTTGCCTCAACAATGTATTTGCCTACGTATAGCTCGTTGGTGTTTTGTACAGTCCAACCAGAAGAATCACTTGTTACGATGTCAAATTCGGGCACGCCACCGTAAAGATTAATATCTATCGTACCATCGGGGATTGTTAAGCAAGTAGCATCTGTTGTAAGTAGCTCAATCACAATTTGTTCTGGCGAAGTTATAACAAAACTTTGCTCGGCTAAACAATTATTATCATCTGTTACCGATATTGTGTACTCGCCAGCAGCAAGCGATGTAATATCCTTTGTTTCAGCACCATTAGACCAATTGTAACGATAATCCGAAGAAACAGTACCACCACTAACAGATAAATTTATTGAGCCAGTTTGTAGAGAAAAACACAAAACATTGCTGGTAATATTACTTATTGTAATAATATTTGGCTCTAATATAAATAGCTCGTCTAAATGTAATTTACACCCAAAATCATCTAAAACAACAGGGTAATATGTTCCTTGTAGTAAATTGTTAAAAACAGGTAACGATTGGAAATTATTACCATTATCTATTGAAAATGAGCAATCTGCATCAGAAATATAAATAGAAATAGCTCCATTTTCGCTGCCATTACAAACCACATTGCTTGCGACAACCGAATCTATTTCTAACAATTCGCGGTATTCTACAGAAATAAAATCAGTAGAAGAGCAATTATTTTCATCAAAAAGCTCAAGCCAATATTCACCACTTGTGTTTATTATCGTTGATAATGAATCACTTCCGGTACTCCAATTGTAGGAATTGTAACCAGTTGGCGCGTATAATAAAATTGTTGAATTAGCACATAAAATAGTGTCGTTGCCAAGTGAGAAAACCGGAGATTGATTGATGGAAAGAATCACTGTATCTGCTCCAACACAACCATTTTCAGTTACTTCTACCCAGTATTCGCCCGCAGCGTTTGTCGTAAAAGTAGCATTAATGCTGTCGGATAACTGCCATTGGTAAGTGTCGTAATGTTCCCCAACATCAAACGTAATATACTCACCAGAGCAAATGCTCGTGTCGTTGCCAAGCGTTACATTTGGCGAGGGGTAAATATCAATTGTTTGTCGTACTGTGTCGATAATACATTTTTGAAAAACAAGCAGCTCAATTTGGTATTCACCGCCACTTTCGTAAATATACGTTGTTGTCAAATCCGTTGATGTAGCATTATCAACCCCAAAATCCCATCTCACCGAATCAACATCATCTGGAATATTAAGAATTGCAAAACTAGAATTTGTATTTATGCACGAAGAAATAAAAGATATTTCGGAAGTGGGATTACTAATTATCGTTTGCAAAAACGTTGAATCTATTGAATAACAGGAGTTTACATCGCCAACTATTACGCTATACCAATCTTCTTGCCAAGCTCTTATCGTCTGCGTGTTCGCACCAGTACTCCAATCGAAAGACGGAAAAACACCAGGGTCTAAAGTTGCAGTATCTCCCAAACAAATAGTAACAGTATCATTTAAAGTAGTTTCTGGCAATGAATTGATATTAATTAATATTGAATCTTCGGCAAAGCAACCAAACTGACTCACTGTCAATTTATACAATCCACTATCAAAAACAGTGAACGTATTAGACACACTATCAGTATTTTGCCACTCGAATGTTTCGTATTCATCGCTTACAACAAGACGCAAAGAATCGCCCTCACAAATACTGGTATCTTGCCCTAAATCTAAAGCCGGAAGTGGGTAAATACGCACTAAGTCTTCAATGGTGTCAATTGCGCAATGGTGGTTTACAACCATAGATACATTATACTCACCACCTTGGTTATAAGTGTGCAATTGTGAGTTTCCATAATTCAAACCTGTGTTATCGTCAAAATCCCATGAAATTGAAATTGTACTTGCCGGTAAATGAGTTGCAACAAACTCTGTTTCTGTGCCTAAGCAATAATTGTTTGTCATAAACTCAGGCTTTATACCATAAACTATTTCTAATTCGGGGTGTAAAGCAACACTTGAATTGTCGCCAGAAGCAAAAACCATTGACCTATTTCCGGTACTGCTATCCAAAACTAACATAAAACCATGATAATTAGTCGGTTCAATTTTCATCTTACGAATTAGTTTTCGCACATTGATATTTAATTTGTCCTCATCTGAAGACGATGTTTCTTCCAAAATAATTGCATTTACATCTGTCGTTTGAGGTTGGTTGCTCCATGTAACTGTCTGTTCTTCCCAGTTTTGAGTAATTAGTTTTAATTTAGATTTGTTTGTTCCATCTGCTGTGCTGTGTGGTGCGTAGGCAGAACTTGAATTATGTCGTAAAGAAAGCGAAGCCGATAAGATTATTGCATCTTCCGGAATCGTTGATAAATCAAAAGAAAGCAACGAGCGCATCTCAATAGGACTGCCACTCCATGAAGTTGAAATTGCAGAAAAATCTTCGGAATCGCCAAAATTATTATCTGGTAAACCACTGTGAATCAGCGCATCTTTGCCGTCTTGTGATGGCTGAAGTATGATAGTAACACTTTCGTATTGCGGTACTTCGTAGTTCACATAAATTGTATCGCTAGCCGGACAATTATCGTCATTTCTAACCGTAACATTGTAATTTCCAGACTCATCTACTGTAATCCTTTGTGTTGTAGCACCAGAGTTCCATAAATATGATGAAAAAGAACCAGCATCAAGTTCTATTTGCGTACCATCGCACTCGGTAATTGTATCCACTAAATTTATGATAGGAGAAGGTGCATTATCAATGGATAATACGGAGTCTAACGTGCAGCCATTTATATCTGTAACAATTAAAGTGTATATACCATTGGTTAAATTACTAAATTCGGAATTATTATGCGTATATGAGTCAAATGTATAACTTAGCACGCCTTCGCCTCCAGATGCACTAAAACTTATACTACCATCTGCTTCATTTACACAAGGTTTATCTATCATTAAACCGCTTATTTCCAACGGAGAAGGAGAGAGTAATTCAATGGATAAATTTCCTTTTTCGCATTGATTTTCGTCTCTTACCGAGATGTTGTATTCGCCAGAGGGCAAGTTAGTGAAATTACCACTGTTGCTAAAGTAATTTAAGCCATTATCAATGGAATACTCAAAAATTCCAACTCCACCACTTGGAACAATAGTGATGCTCCCGTTTGAAACATCGGCACAAAGTAAATCAATCGTTGTAATATCAACGGTAATTAGTTCAGGATTAATGATTTCTATCGAATCACCAATTAAAAAACAACCATTCGCATCTATTGCACTTACGGAATATTTGCCCGCTTGCAAACTCGTAAAAACGCCTGTGTTTTGGGCTGTTCCGTCGTTCAAATAATACTCATAAGGTGCAGTACCACCAGAAGCTACAACTGAGATAGAGCCATTATTTGAGTTATTACATAAAATATCAACTGAATCAATCTGAGAAAAAGCTATTTCATCTGGTTCTTCGATTTCAAACGTGCGAATAGCCTGAGAACCAAGCTCATCGGTTATCGTAATTGTGTAATTTCCCGAAGATAAATTTTCAATGTTCGGTGTCGTAGCACCAGTTGACCATTCGAAGGAATAAGGATAGTCTTCATCGTATAAAATATTAATTGCAGCATCTGTAAGTCCGTAGCATGAAATACTATCTATTTTCGCAAAAAACACATTAATAGTGTCGGGAAAATGACAACCAACACCGTAAACTGCATTTAGAATACATTTTTCGGCAGAGTTTGTTGCATAGGTAAGTTCTGTTGAGCCGGTTTGCCACTCATAAGTAGTGTGCGGACCACCATTGAAGTTGTCTGCGACTAAGGTAATTTCTTCTCCTAAGATTAAGATGCTATCGCGTTGAAAACCATAGATATAACCGGGCATATCATCAAAAATCCAGTTCTCGTTTGAGCTGTTCATATCTGTGCTATTTGAACCTGCGTAAAAACTAGCACCACCGACTCCTCGTAAATCGCGCATAAGAATAAAATCTCCATAAATAAAACCATCTTCTTTATAAATATCAGCCAGACCTCCTGTCGAATTTGACCGAATTGTCAATGGAAAGCAATTGTTTCCACGCGCATGCAGGTAGTTGTTGATTGTCTGTCGTTTACCAGCATCAAGAACGTATGTTTTATTAGGCACAAAAAACAGACTATCAAATGAATTATCACCTTTTAAATCACCATTGCTAAGGAAATTAACGTAACGAAAATTTGTATTATTATTGTAGGTATAAATCGTGTTTTTTCCTGTTGTTGCCTCAAATAGCACTTTATTATACCATAGGTTTCCATTATACGTGTAGATTCCAGCTCCCGAATTAGGGAAAATTATCGTAGAACTGTCAGCATCAAGATTTAGATTATTGCTATAAACAGACCATGCCATGAATGTGCCAGAGTTTACCGTTACCTCGGATGTTCCTAGATATAAATCTCTCTGATTAAAGAAGTTAGACTGAAACGACAAACACTCAACATTAAAATTATTTGTGTTGAATACCCCATTTACCAGAGTAATCATTGAGGAGGTATTTAATGGGTCGGTTATCTCCCAACCGCCGCCTAACCCCATGAAATGCATATAGCAAGGAATAATATTTTCGGCAGTTATGATGGTTTCTCCCGTTTCGTTGCTTAGAAATTGGATACGCCCATTGAAACCAAACGACATGTCAGCAATTAGACGCATTGAACCATACATACTCAGAACCGTTTGACCACTAAAGGAAGGAAAACCATCAGAACCATGCCAATCCATGTCATGGCAATAAATTGCATCAGTACCAACTTCGACTACTGCATTTGATAGAGAAAATGAGTTTTCATCGAAAATTACATTGTCAATCGGTGTCGGCAAACACTCACCGCCACCACCACCACTAATAAGCGACCAATGAGATTCGTCTGACCAACTTCCCGAATTTCCGACCCAGTGTAAATCTCGCGAAAGGTTTTCATTTATTGTCCAATTGGGATTGTTACCCCAGTTTAAGGTGAAATTTGCGGTGAAATTTGCTCCACCAAGAGCTTGAATGTCGCGTATAACAGCATAGTTTACAACTACTTCGCCAGATTCTTTGGATATGCTTGTTAGTTGTCCCTCTGCTGCTGACAAAATGTATATATTGTCAGAACAAGTTCCATTAGCATCAAGTGAGTCGATAATTGTTTGGGTCGATGCAGGAGATAGCAAATACTGTTTTCCCGCCGCAAGACGTAATGTGTCATACGTATTATCACCAGTAATAGCGGCGTTGCTGCAAAATTCTACTTTATGAAACGAACAATCAAAACCAGAGAATCGCGCATCATTTTTGTCGGCAACAAACCAAACATCGTAGTAATCAAGGGAGTCTCCGCAGGTCATTGTTGCATTTGCCAACCTCATTTTTATCAAAGAAGTTCCGGCATCGAAAGTTAGTCCATTGCTATTAACAGACCACTGATAATCGCACGTAAATATCGTTGAATCAAGCTCTAACATACGAGTAGTATCTCCGGGAGATGAATTGAATTTTGAGCAATAAACATTATTGCCTTTGGTCGATAATTTTCCTGCTGATAGTTTCAAACTAAATTCGGGAACTTCTGATGAACCGAGGACAATACTATCGGTTAGTTCCCAACTACCGTATTTTCCATCGAAAGTAACATTGTTTTGAAATGCGTTTCCTGCGCTTGTAACTGTATGACCCATAGTACGTGCAGCAAAATTTGTGCTTCCTTGATATTGCCAATTCATATTCTCGACAAATGTTAATGAGCCAAAAATGTTAAGCGCGCCAAAACCAGAAGCACCATTGTTGGTGAAATTACCCACACCAGTCCAGTCGATATTACGACAATATGCTAATTCCTCATTTATACCCACGCTTTCGTTAGCTGAGGTGAAAGAGTTTTCATCAAAATAAACATCGTTTATAGCTGATGGCACACAAGCTCCTCCGATTCCTCCGCTTGAGAACGACCAATGTGCGACATCGCCCCATTCGCCAGAACCACCGACCCAGTAAAGGGGTGTTATCGCCCTGTGATTCAGCGTCCAACCGCTCAAATTTCCTAAATCGACTACGTTGTTTGCAATAAAATTTGCTCCACCTTGGACGTTAATATCACGCATCGTAACGTGGTCAACTTCCACTAAACCAGATGATTTATAAATTGTCGCTTGGTTGTGTTTACTACTCGAAAAGAAGAAAATGGGTTTTTCGCATTGACCAGTTGCAATTATCTCTGTTCCAATGGTTTGGGTAGAGCCTGCGGCAAAAGTGTAAATTCGTCCTTCGGATAATTCAAGTCTATCAAAAATATTCATTCCACCTATTGAGCCATTACCGGGAATTGTAACTAAATTGTAACTATTTGAACCACTAATACTTGCTGCTCCTGAAAATGATACAACATTATAAAAAATGCCAATCCCTCCTGAGAAATTATTACCTGACATATTTATTATTGTCTGGGAAAAATCCGTGGTTAAATTTACTTCGCTCAAACTCCAAGAAGAAGCGTTAAAATGTGAAGTTCCGACATTCAAAGTCCTTGGTTGTGAAGATGTTTGCGTGTTGAATACAGAGCAAGTAATTGTTTTATTATTAGTATTTACGATACCATTAGCATGTATAAATTTTCCGCATAGGAAATCATCTTGCAAATCCCATGTTCCACTAACTCCTTGAAAATAAACATCTGGCAACTTTTTTCCAAATGTTGTTATTTGCATTCCAGCACTTTCAGATTCAAAATAAATTGGCATTGTAAAACCAAAACTCATATTAGGAATCAATGTCAGAGAACCATAGATTTTCAAAGTTCCTAAGCCACTACTTAGCGTAGGGTTAAATTGCGCAGTTGTCCAAGTCATGCTACGACAGGTTGCATTAGCAATATTGACAGAAACTTTTTGTCCTGTTTCGGAAAAAGAATTAGCATCGAAAATAACATTATCCAATGGAGTTGGATATTGTATGTGGTAGATTGTACCTCCTGATGATTTTGCCCAGTGCGTAATATCCGACCAATCGCCAGAGCCACCTACCCAGTAATAATCTTCGGCAGTGCTATGTTTATTTGCTAATAATATTGCTAAAAAGAGTGAAATAGTAAGAAGTAATTTCATATTTTAAATTTAAGGTATTCGACAAAAAACACTAATATCCAAGCCTATATGCTTGACAATGATAGTAAAACGAAATACAAGATTATATTAATTCTATTGTAATTAACGAATATTTATCAAAAACAAAGCCTAGTATAGCAAATTTACGGCATGTTTCATATAGCAAAAAAAA
>JAOZMU010000104.1 GCA_029934165.1 Bacteroidales bacterium | reverse complement strand
ATTATAAAAGAAGAACGCAGGCAGAAAGAAGAAGAACGCAGGCAGAAAGAAGAAGAACGCAAGCTGAAAGAGGAAGAACGCAAACTGAAAGAAGAAGAACGCAAGCAGAAAGAAGACGCTCTGGCGAAAGAGAAAGATGCAAAAAACAAATTAGAGGAAACCGCAAAGTTATTAAAAGACTTAGGCGTTGATAATGAAACAATTGCTTTAAAAACAGGATTCACAGCAGACGAAATAAATAACCTTTAAAATCTTAGAACGATAAAAACGACTACAAAACTTTTGATTGCTGATTTTCAGTCAAATAGTAAATCGTTGTCTCAATATTAAAAAGTACAGGACACTTAAATTTATAGCTTTTTAAATTCATTATTTGTTGTTTATTGTCGGTATGGCTCTAAGACACACCGACATTTTTTGCTACATTAGTTGCTTGTTACACCTTGGACATTTACCACTTTTTTTAATGTTAATAAATGATTCATGCATATATTTACTGCAAATAGGACAAATATATTCAGTTTTATAAATCTCCTCACGGTCAATAAGTTTGTCCTGTGTTTTATTTGTTGCTCCAGAAAAAAAAGCTCCTAGCGCATTACCAACAAACGGAATTAGAAGCAAAAGAGCCCGAAAACCTGTTTTTTTGATAGAATCGCCACGCCGAATTTTCTTTTTATCCTTAATATATTGGTTATACACCTCTTCCAGTTTCAAGAATTCTTCTTTGATGCTTTCCTTCTTTTTCTCTTCTTCCTGTTTTTTTCTCAAATCGCCTTCGCGTTTCAATAGTTGCTCATAACTCATGCCTATCGGTATTTTAGGCATATCAAAAAGAGAAAGTAAAAGCGTTACATTCACCTCAAAATCAGAAAGTTTTAATACGGAATCTGCTTTTACGTATGCCTGTTTGATGCGTTTACCTTCGAGAAAAACTCCATTAGAACTGTTTAAATCTTCAATAATATATTCACTACCATTTTTCTTTATAACACAATGATTACCACTAACTTTGCCATAATCTATAAAGACATTATTCCTTTTGTTTCTACCAATATTTATTCTCTGTTCCATTGTTCTGTTTTTAATGTTGTTGTTGCAAATCCAGTTTACTTTTTCTCGTCAAGACAAATACGAAAACCTGTCTTTTTTGTGCTATCCGAAACACTGCCATCTTTATTTGGCGGTATATTAGTATTGCTTTTGTCCAGAGCAGTCAAATACTCAAGCTCGGCTTTTGTTGGCAATCGGAATTTTTTTCCTGTTTTTGTATTCAGCGAGTCAATAAAACGCTGTTTATCTTCGATGCTGACATTTTCGAGAAATGAACTATCGGCTGGATTATTGTTCATCAACTCATTCCATATTTCTTTGTTAATCAGCGTTTTGCTCACTTGAAAACTGCCAATAGAATCGGTTTTGCCAAGTTGGTCTGCGCGGGTTTTCAATTCGCCACCTTTTTCAAAAACCATACTGTCAATAAGCGTCTGTATTTCTTTAGAAACTGGCGTTTTTTGTGTTGGTTTTTCTTGTTTATCAACTTTTTTGTTTAAGCTATCTGGCTTATTTTCGGCAACATTTTTTTCTGTAACACCCGTAACATCTTTTTTCTCGCCAGACGGATAAAACTTAATAGCCAACAAAACAACAATAACAGCCGCCGAAATCAAAGCAATCAACATTCTTTTATCAATATGCTTTTTCGCACCTCCTATCTGATATTTTGCCTTTGGTTTAGTTTCTGCTTTTTTGGTATTTTCTTGTTTTTTCGCAACAACTTTTTCTGGAGTTTTCTTGGGCGTTTTTTTGCTCATTGGCTCATTGGCAATCTTCGGGGTTGGCAAAATCTCTTTTTCTTTTTCAACAGATTTTATATGTACCAAATACAACGAAAAATTATCGCGAGAATTTGCATCGCAAAGATTTTTTATGTCTGCCAATTTTTCTGCATCTGTCTGGTCGGTAGAGAGTATTTGAGGAATCTCCTCATCGCTGATGCTTTCGTTAACACCATCGGAACATAAAAGAAAATAATCGCCTGCCCGAATGTCTGTTATTTGCTCAACATCTGCTTTTGTTTTGCGAACACTGTTGCCCTGAATGGCTCGTGTGATACGATTATTATTAGATTCGGCGGCTTCTTCGGGCGTTATGATGCCCTGTTTTAACAACTGATTGACAACAGAATGGTCTTCGGTGCAAAACAAAATCTCTTCGTTGCGGACATGATAAATTCTGCTATCGCCACAATGCGCAAGCGTTGCTCCATGCTCGTGCAAGTGCAAGAGTGTCAGCGTTGTACCCATGCCACGAGCCTCTGGCGTTTTTTCGAGATACTCGTCCATGACGACTTGAGTTTCCTCAAGGGCATCATTGATAACCTTTTGTGTACTTATCGTAATTTTCTTGTCCGCAAAATACTCCGCAAACGATTTGCAAACAATAAAACTTGCAACTTCGCCCTGCTCTGCGCCCCCCATTCCATCGCACACAATAAACAGGTTGTTTTCAGGTGTGGCTTCCGAAGGATAAATTGTATCCTCATTATTCGCTCGCTTTCCTTGTTCGTTAAGAGACAGCGGTTTATGGATTTCTATTTTCATATTAATATTATTTATGCACGTGGTGCTATTATTTTTTTATGTTTTATGTTATAGAACAATCAATCAAGATAACCAATTGGCATATAGCGCGATGCGTTGCCTTCCAATATTGGTGTTTGCCTGTTTTTGGTGAAGTTGAGCACATTTGCTTTTATGTAAGGAAAAAGCTCGTTGAGCGTAATCACATTATCTTTGTCTCGGTTGGCTGCTCCACGCAATCCTTTGAGAAGGTAGTACGAAAATGCACCTTGTCGTATTCTTGGATTTTCGAGCGATGTCTCTGATGGTTCGGACGACATAATTATCACAATATTAGCATCTTGCCCGTTGTTTTGAGAGTTTGAGCCTGTTGGCGTTCCGTCGTATATGCTGCCGCTATAACAGGCATCGGATAAAACGATTTTGTATTTTGCTTTATGCCGCTTAAAAACTGCTTTTATCTCGCTGTGTTGCAACAACGAACTGTACGAGCTTTCGGTGTCGTAAGGACAAAAAGCGCCTTTTGTGCCATGACCCGAAAAATAGAACACCAACATATCGTTTGGTCCGGCTTTAGAGAAGATTTTCTCCATCGTTTTCAGGATATTCTTTTTTGTTGCGGCTTCGTCAATCAAGCAAGCCACGTTGTCGTCGTCGTCGGTTGCACCACCACCCTTGCAACTAAGCAGATAGGCATAAAAACGATACGCATCATCGTCGGAATAGCGCAAATCCATGCCTCCTTTTTTGTAATCGGCAACACCAACAATGACAGCATATTTTTTTGGACGCAACTGCCCAAAAGATGCAATTGTTGCAATAAGAAAAAAAACTGTTAGTAAATATTTCATAGTTTTAATTTTATAAAATTAATATTATTTACCGTTTCCCACCACGATTGCCATCGTGGGCTAACAACAGGCCTGCTACGCACTTGGGGTTTTCATTGCAAAAGTCAGAAAGGACAACCTGTTGTTAGCCCCAAATGATAATTTTTGGGGGATTTTGAAAATCAAAAAAATCCCAAAATCCATAAAACCTGACAGGTTTTTTCTATTCGTAATTATAACATAATAAACAACTTACATCTTTTTTTGAAGTAAACCTGTCAGGTTTGGTTTCAAACTACGGGACGAACACCAAGCGGAAGCCTATGCTGCTGTTGCGACGGCTGTGGCTGCTGCTGCCGCGATTAGCTGACCGACAGCTACTGTCGTAGCTGACCCAACTGCCGCCACGATTAACACGATACGAACCATTTGAAGCACCTTGAGGATTTTTTGTTGGGCTGTTTTTGTAATAATCTTTGTCATACCAATCCGAACACCATTCCCAAACGTTTCCGCTCATGTCGTATAAACCATAGCCGTTTGGTTTTTTTGTGCCAACGAATTTTGTTCCTTCGTCATTAGTTGTTACCATGTACCAAGCCACTTCGTCAAGATTGCTGCTTCCTGCATATTTGTAATTCTCACCGCCACGTGCTGCATATTCCCACTCGGCTTCGGTTGGCAATCGGAAGGTTTTGCCTGTCATCTGGTTTAGTTTTTTTATAAAAATTTGTATATCGTCCCAACTTACCGTTTCCACAGGTAAAGAGTCGCCTTTAAAATAACTTGGGTTATTGCCCATTACGGCTTTCCATTGTGCTTGGGTAACTTCGTATTTTCCTATATTAAAACTACTTACAGCTACTTTATGAACGGGTTTTTCACCATCGTATCTATCGTTGCTTCCCATTTTGAATGTGCCGCTTTCTACTTTAGACATATCATCAATTAGTTTTGATATTTCTTTTGGTAATTCAACATCAATCGCATCAATTACAGTAGCTTGGTTGTGTTCATCAGTTTCTATTTGCGTAGCATCCTCAATATATTCGTTTACTTCAATTTCTGTTTTATCGTCGTTGTTACTGTCGGTGTGGCTTGAAACCACGCTGTCAGTTTTTTCAACTTTGCCAAAGTTTTGAACTTTGGCAAAGTTACCATCTCCCGAAAGCGCTTCGGCAAATTCTTTGCAGGTTTGGAAACGGTCTGCAGGGTTTTTTGCGGTTGCTTTTTTTATTAACTCGTTAATATTCGGGTATTCGGGTAACTCTGGCACTGGCTCGAAAACAATTTTGTTGAAAATCTCAAAATTAGAGAGGCTTGTGGTGTCGTAAGGTGGTTTTCCGGCGAGCATATAATACAGCACCACGCCAAGCGAATAAATGTCGCTTCGTTGGTCAATGTGCTTACTGTCTTTCACTTGCTCTGGGCTCATGTACAGCGGTGTGCCCATTTGCGCGCCTGTGTTGGTGTCGTTGGCATCGCTTTCCAATAGCTTTGCAATACCAAAATCAAGAATTTTCACATTGTTGCCTTTGGCTGTTTCTATAAAAATATTTGACGGTTTTACGTCCCTGTGAACCACATTCTGCTTGTGTGCAAAATCAAAAGCAGATAAAGCTTGCTTAAATATTTTTATTGCTTCGTCTTTTTGCAATTTCCCTTTTGGGTGAATATATTCGCTTAGGTTCTTACCCGCAAGAAGCTCCATCACAATGGCAAGCATTTCTGCATTGTTCTCAAAATCAATAACTTTAACTATGTTTGGATGCTCCAACTTAGCCATAATTTTGGCTTCGTTCATAAACCGCCGTGCAATGTTCTCTTTACGAGCCAACAAAGGGTCAAGGATTTTTATGGCAACTTTACGGTCTTCAAAAGTTTGATGCTTAGCAACAAAAACTTCTGCCATTCCTCCTTTTCCAATAGACCGAATGGTTATGTAATTAAGTATTTTTTTATTTATCATAGTTTAAATTTGTTTGCTGTCGGCGTGAATTTAAGTAGAATAAAACTTATACTCCTTTATTTGCTTGTAATGTTTTATTTCTGTTAAAATAGCTCAACGAGTGCAGTGGATATAAGACCAGCAGCTATAAGGAAAGCAAACTTATCGACAATATCCATCTTTTTTATTTTTGTTATGAACAACATTGTTGCTACACCAATAATAATGCTGCCAATTGTAAACCGCGCATAAAAATCAGCTAGCTGAGGAAGCCAATCATTAAATATTTCACTAAGACCCCAAATATCAAGTACATCATAATTAAAAATAGCATAAATTACCCACATTAAAAATGGAAGTGTAGCCCAAATACCAAAGCTAGTAAATATCTTCTTTTTAATACCACTTAAAACTGGTAGCCAACAACAACAATGTTTATTAAAGCCATGGTTGTTAAGATTTCGAATAACCTGAAAAATGAGGAGTAAAACTCTTTTGGGTGGTTGAAATAAGAGTTAGTTAAATAGCTACTTATACCTATTTGCAGTGCAAACAATGAAACAATGAATGCTATTGCAATGATGTTGTTTCTTTTTGATGCTTTCGGCTTTTTCTTTATTGGCTCAATTACGGCATCGTTTTTTTCGTTATCCTCAGAGGCAATAATTGTTTCATCGTTGGTGTGGCTTGGAGCCTCGCTCACAGTTTTTTCTGGGTATATTTCCGTTTTATCGTCGTTGTTACTGTCGGTGTGGCTTGAAACCACGCTGTCAGTTGGTTTGGTATTTAAACCAGACAGGTTTTGAAAACCTATCTGGTTTGAGTTGTCCGCAAGAGCTTCGGCAAATTCTTTGCAGGTTTGGAAACGGTCTGCAGGTTTTTTTGCGGTTGCTTTGTCAATTATTGGTTGCAATTCGGTGTTTTTTTGCAACTTCGGAAACGGGAGTTCCACTATTGCTTTTCGCAAATCGTAATCGCTCAAAGTGCTTGTGTCGTAGGCTTTTTTGCCCGAAAGCATATAATAAAGCGTTACACCAAGCGAGTAAATATCGCTGCGCAGGTCGATGTGTTTGCTGTCTTTCACCTGTTCTGGGCTCATGTATGTCAGCGTACCCATTTTACTCCCGTGGTGGTAATATCGCCAATGTCGGAAACGAGTTTTGCAATACCAAAATCCAGAATTTTCGGCGTTCCATCGGCAGTAATGAATATATTTGCGGGTTTCACGTCTCGGTGTACCACATTTTTGCTGTGGGCAAAAGCAAAAGCATCTAAAACAGGCAACATAATTCCTGCGGCTTGAGCTTGGCTAAGTGCGCCGTTTTGATGTATAAAGTCTGTCAGTTCTTGCCCTGTGAGCAACTCCATCACAATAGCCAACGTGTCGGGACGTTGCTCAAAATCAATAACTTGCACAATGTTCTGGTGTTCCAGTTCTGCCATTATTTGCGCTTCGTTAATAAACCGTTGCGATATGTTGCCACGCCTTGCCAGCAAAGGGTCAAGAATTTTTATTGCCACTTGCCTTTTTTTAAGCGTCTCGTGTTGTGCCTTATACACGGTTGCCATTCCGCCCGAACCAATCTCTTCGATTATGACGTAATTGAGTATTTTTTTGTTTATCATAGTTTAAATTATTTTGATATTTTTCGGAGTTTTAAATTTTGATTATACGCAAATTGAATCATAAATTTCAATTACACCAACAGGCTGAAAGCCTAAAAAATGTTTTTAAATTTGCCCTTTCAGAGTGCTATTGTCGTGCAAAATAATTTAGCCCGTTCCCATAGTTTTTGTTTTTAGCGGCGAGTAATGGTGTTGACTATTTCTTGCAGATACCTAATTCGCTCTAGCTGCGTACCTATTGGCATAGCAGCTTCCAGTGCTTCAAGAAAAGCAGGATTTTGTGCTGTTAATTTGGCTTGTTCACTTAAATAATCAGACAGTTCGCTATCCCATTTATTTTTAAACAAGGTGGAACAATTGTCTAATACATATATAATATCCTCAAAATCATGGCTTTGTCGTAAGTCATTACCTCCGCGAGTGTTATGAGCTTCAAATTTTGTGGCGATATAATATTCGGGTGGCAAAATATTTATTGTTTGTTTGTTGGACAGTGTATATTGTTCTTTTTTGGCTGCACCTGCTAAATACCACCGGTTTGTAAAACCCAAAATAGTGCTGTCCATAGGCATCAGGTCAACAATAATATTGTGATATAGGTAACGAAACATGGGCGCACCATGGCTGGTATCGTTTGTAAATCCTAATTTTCTAATTTCGGCTTCCAGTTTATTGTATGCAGGAAGCGTAGTCAGCTCTACGACACAATCAACATCTTTTGTCGGGCGTATGTCTGACAGTTCTGGTTGGTCAGCGTATAATTCTGCTACTGCACCTCCAACATAAAGCAATTGATTTTTCAACGGACTCAAAACTTTGGCTACTACTTGTAGCATTAATATATTTTCCATCATAGCAATCTTTTTTTAAGCTCTGTGGTTGCAATTTTTATTTCGCGGACTCGTCCAACTCTAAATGTATCAGCCAAAGCAATTAGTTCATAAAACAATTGGTTGTGTTCTACAATTTCTGGTAGTTTTTTATACAGTGGTTCAATGGCTTGTCCCCTTACGTTGCCGTTGGCAGCAGACATAACAAAGTGCGTGTTGCCTGATGCAATATGCTCATTAACAGGCTTTGCCGAATGTGCCGTAGGAATGCCGCGCACCAATGCTCCAGGAGTTGCCGGAAAAACATATTTTAATCCGTGTACCAAAAACTCGTATAATGCAGCTGGATGTACTATTTTTTTCGATTGATCAATCAAACGAGCTACCATGCTGCGATTAAGACTTTCTGAAACTTCCGACGGGCTAATTTTTAGGGCAACAGCAAGGTCTTTGTTTTGCCATTCGGTTTTTTGCAACGCAACAATTTTAAGCAAAACAGCCAAATCCTGTGGGCGCATTCCATTGTGTCTTTTCATAATATTCTTTTGATTTGCGATTCGCGAATTGCAAATTTAGCAAAAAGATTTATTTACGCAAGCTGTTCTGGTGTTCCAGTTCTGCCATTATTTGCGCTTCGTTAATAAACCGTTGCGATATGTTGCCACGCCTTGCCAGCAAAGGGTCAAGAATTTTTATTGCCACTTGCCTTTTTTTAAGCGTCTCGTGTTGTGCCTTATACACGGTTGCCATTCCGCCCGAACCAATCTCTTCGATTATGACGTAATTGAGTATTTTTTTGTTTATCATAGTTTTAAATTTGTTTACTGCCGATGTAGCTTGGAGCCACACCGATATTTACCTCAGTTTTAATAAGTTACATATTGTTGAGCAATATTTTTATTAATCAATTTTCCGTTTCTAATATTCGAATAATCACGAGATGATGAAAACTCCCAGCCTGTATTTGATTTTACAATACCTGCTTTTGTTGGGTTGTCGTGAATATAATCAAAGCATATTTGCGAATATTGTTTAGCAGATGGTTGGGTATTTATTGTTGTAATACCAATTTTTGTTATGAATGAAAGTGTGATGCCATTTGGACAATTAATAAAATAAATTTAATAAAGTAAGCCATTAAAATTCATAACTGAAAACTAAATCAAGCGTAAGCAAAATTATTCACTCAAGTTTCTGACTTCAATAACACCTTGAATATCAAGCTATTACAGATGTAAAAAGTGTTAAAAAAGTTGCATAATTCGACATAATATTGTATCTTTG
>JAOZMU010000103.1 GCA_029934165.1 Bacteroidales bacterium | reverse complement strand
AAGTTGTTAATTCACAGCTTAAACGTTTCATAAAAAATAAGTCTTAGACCTTAATATTTTTTGGGGGCGGCTCATGGGCTTTTCGCTTGTAGTTGCCTTGTGGCTTGCGTTTTTGGCAATGTCGGTGCAGGAGCTTCCTTCGGTCGCTCTGCCCCGCCAGCCAAAAAACGCCAGCCAACATCGGCAAGCTACCGCTACAATCCCTGCCGCAAAACGCCTTTGTAGCAAACGTTTAAGGAACTCTTAGAACAAAAATAAACTTTACACTTACCGATTTTAGAAACCTTATTTTTAAAAGTGTAAAGTTTATATGAAACATATTAATAAACCATTTTTTCTTTTACCAGCACATCAATTCCATAGAACTATCGCTCATTAGATTTTTTTTTGTGATAATCGTTAAGAGATAGCCGTCCGTGTTTAAATGCCTCTGCCATACCTTTTTCCAGCTCTGCCTTTGCCTGCACAAGTCCTACTTGAGCCTCTAATTCTAACACTTTTGCCAGTTGAAGTCGCTTTTCGGCATCTGTTTTCGAGAGTTCTTTATCCGTTTGTGCCATTTGTTTTTTAAGCTCCGAATACGTATCCTTACCCAGCAGGACACCGGGAATCGTAATATCTAAAATTTCGTATGCACTACTTTTACTCAACTCATCGTCTTCCTGAATGCGTTTGAGAACATTTTTTGCAATTTTGTTTAAGCTCTCAACAACTTTTTTATGCGAATTATATTCGCCAATTTCAGAAATAATGACCTCGTTGACTCGATTACCAAGAATTTCTTCGCGAGATGTAGAGAAGTACTGGAAAATTTTTCCGCGTATTGTTACATTTGCCTCAAAAGTTAACTCAATACCATCTTTAGCAATAACTTGTTGCAATGGCGTTTTATAAATCATCGGATTTAATGCCCATTTCACTGCTCCCACAACATCACCGCCCGAACGGTCTATGGCGATACCAAAACCGTATGGTAGCTCGATTCCTGCACGTTTGCCTTGCAACATCGCCCTAACCACAAGCCCAACTTTCCGTCCTGCAATTAAATCCGCAGCAAGTCTATCCAGTTCAATATCAAACGCTTGACCGCGCGATGTTCGTGTTACTTTCACCAACGACAAAACATCGCCACCAGCAAGATGATGCTCGAAAAGACTGGCTTTTCCAATCCCCAAACCACTACGTTTATTGATTTTCATTGCCATGAAAAAATCTTCAATGTTACCCTCTGCCCGATTAAAACGCACCAAGTCCGAAAGCGATAGTTCTAATTCTTCTTGGTGTGCCTTTATGAGCGTGGTAATCAGCTGTTCTACATCTCCCCCAGCGCGGTAGAAACCAACCATTTCTTCGGCTTCGACACCTAAACCGGCTTGCTTCGATTTTATTAATGCCCGAACAAGCATCTCAATGTTTCCTTTGGCTATGAAGTACTCTTTTAGGGAATTTAATTCAACCGGAACGTCCTGTTTTTTAGCATTTATCATCAACTCAATCGCTTTCCCAACATCGCCACCAACGGCATAATATTGCATCAATTCGTCAGGAGCAAGTTTCAAACCCTCTTGGTGTGCTTTTATCAACGAATTAACAAACTCTTCGGCATTTATTCCTAAGTTTTGATATTCGTCCAGATTTGCAATTGAAATATTTATTCCTGCCTGATAAGCACGGATAAGAATCGCAATAGCTTGAACAGCATCGCCTTTTGCCGAATATTCGCGCAGCTCTTCTGGTTCAATATTCATTCTAAGGGCTTTTGCTCGTATTAACCCGTTGACAAATTCTTCAATATCTTCGTCAATTGTCTGATATTGTGATAATTCCGAAAGAGTAATATCAAAATCTGCTTTTTTCAGCCTGATGAGTAAATTAATTATTTGCGTTACTTCTTTGCTCACATAAGCAACCTTTTCGCGTACTCTATCTTTTGGCGAAAGCTCTCTATGCACATTCTCTTTTTCTGGCGTTTCGTCTTCTATTGTCTTTTCCGTTTGGTTTGAGTTCTTGGCAGTATCTTCTTTGGTTTCGCTGTCCGAGCCAACAGTATTATTCCGAACTGGCTCAACATCGTTTTTCTCATCGTCAGAGCTTTGATAATCAATGGAAACACAGAATTTTTTCAACTCACTTTTAGTGATTTCGAGGTTTACCTTTTTCAAATTAATGAAAATATCGAACCATGTTTCTGGGTCTAACCCAACATCAAGATATTCAGTCAAATCTGTTAAATTAATTTTAATATTTGCGCGTTCGTGCGCACGTATTAACACCTTGACAGCCTTGCGTATATTTCCTTGAGCTTTATAATGTTTGTTAATATCTTTTACCGTCAACTTTTGTCCGATAACCATTGCGTCTATCATAGCATCAGTTATAACACTGACTGACACTGGACTTACGGACATCAAAATAAAATCGACAATGGAGATACTGCCACCAGCTCTTTTTGCACGTAAATTATGTTTTCTGTATTTTATAAAAAGTACAATGATAAAAAGCAATAAAAATGCTCCGACAATTGCTGCGAAATACAAAATAGCTTTCGACTGTTTTATTTCTGGATAAATAAGATAATCATTGCCCGAAATTTTCACATAACGCCGAGGGACGAAGATGTAATCGTCCGAAAAATGCACTACCGCAGCTGGCAACAACACGCTATCGCGCGCTCTTATATTTCTATAAACGGGTAAATTATAAATGGCAACCCGACTAGAAAACATTTTCGAAAATGCTATCGGAATCATTATGCTATCTGGCGTTTCGGCGATAGAACGCGCAGGCAAACGAAGATACTCTTCTTTTTTTTGTGCTTGTCCGTTGGTAAAAAACAAGCTAAAGATTAATGCTGTGAGTAGTATTTGTAATATTTTGCTCATTATAAATCTTTGTTTTTTGGCGGCTGATTACTAGGATAATTTTCAATCTCGTCTGTGTCTTCCTCTTCCTCTTCGTTGTTTGCAGATTTCGCAAGAGCTTCTCTCATGGTTGTATCTGCCTCGGTATTCTTTATTTCTTGATAATCCTGAATGCTTATGTTTCCGTCTCTAAATGCGTCAGCCATAGCCTTTTGCACTTCGGCTTCTACTTGAAGATGGTGCGCCTTAGCAGCAGCAAAATCGGCTTTTGCACGGACTGCCTTCAGTTCTGATTGAACATCTCTTTTTACTTCTAAATTAGAAATATCTATGGATAAAACTTGGTAGGCAGTATCTTTGAATAAATCTTCATTTTTCTCGACACGGTCGGCAAGTTCGTAAGGGTTTTCCAGTATTTTATGATGACTTGTTGTTGAGCCTATCGCAGACACCAACGCTTCGTTGATACGGGCAAGCACTGTTTCTTCGCCTGCTCCTTTAACAATCATGCGGATATTTGGTCGGATTGTAACACGACAACGCATCGAAAGCTGAACTCCATCAATTGTAATTGCCGCAATATCAGCGGTTTCGACAACTCGAAAGAGAATTGCATCTTGGACTGCTTGTTGAACATCTACTCCTGCCAAGTCAATATTTGCTGCCGTAGGGAATGTTAGGTTCAATTTTGAGTTTCCGTCGAGTTCCATATCGGCGTTTTTGGCAGCAACCAGAGCTTTTGCAACTGCAATAATATCTCCTCCGGCATGAAAATGCTCGACAATTTTTTTCATCGGAACATCAATTTCTGCTTCCTTTATCACAATCATCGCATGAGTAACCTTATGTATGTCTAAACCAGCAAGATAGTGTTCTACAAGTTCTCCCAGTTGAATTCTGACATGTGAGTTATGAGCAATTATCAATTCATCGACAACTTTTTCTATCTCAACTTTTGCCAAATGATGTTTTACGGCATCATGTAAATCAATATGCAAGCCGGCATTGTTAGCTTTAATAAGTGTATTGACGACTTTTGTTATGTCTAGCTTTGCTTTTTCGGTGTCTCCAGTTGCAAGAAATAGCCTTACCAATTCTTCGTGTGCCAAATCCAGACCGGCTTCTTTTGCCATAATCATCACATTGATAATTGTTTCTGGCGGAACACGTTTGTATCGCATTATGACAAGTTGTGGCAAATCAATTTTTACTTTCGACATTCGCGCTCGAAGCCACATATCTAACCCCATAAAATACAACACTATACCAATGATTATCAGTATAATAATTCCTATTATGAAATATAAGCCAAGACTAATACTACTTTCTACTCCGCCTGTTGAGCCTGTTGTGCCTCCCATGCTATTATTGGGGTCTATGCCCTGAGCGTAAATCAGTTGCGGCAATAAAAGCAATAATGAAATAATTGTGGTTTTCTTCATTTTTATGAATACAACTACGTAAAAACCGAAAATTAATTCCGTTCTATCGTATTAAATTTGTTTTATTTTTTATTAAAAAGCTACTTAAAATTTAAAACTAAGCGGCTTTTTATTTGTCTATGCTACTGAATGATAGAGATTATTCCCTTGTTTGATAATTTGTCTTTCAAGGGTTTAAGTTTTTCTAATTCGCCTCTCTTCACATCGCACGAACCGTTAAAATGTGCAATCATGGTGCATTGCTCGGCTTGCTCTGACGAATGGCTACAAACTGAAATCAAGGCATTTATGACAAAATCGAAAGTGTTAATTTCGTCATTAAACAAAATGAGCGAATATAAATCTTTGCTCTTATTTTCTAGTTGCTCTTCAACTAAATCTTTCTCTTTGACATTTTCATTACTCATAATAAGATAAATTATGTTTGTATTGAGCTTATTTCTATTGATTTAAAATTCTACGTGCCTCAGCAACCGCAATTTGTTTGCCATTTTTATAAGCAATAATATAACTATCTGTTGCTCCCTCTTTTACGACGGCTGTCCGAATTTTTTCTGCTTCGTCATAATTATTGTATAACCCCATTTGGACGACAACAAAATCTTGGGCATCTGGTCCGTATTGTTCTATTTTATTGCTACCTGCGATTTGTTCAAAAACTGCTAACGACGCGACTGGAACGGCATTTTTGTATGTCGCTACTCTTATCTTAAAGATAATATTTGCAGATATTTTGTTTTCTTTCGCATATTTTTTTGCATCGTCAAGAGATATTTGCACTCCATTATAATAGGCACGACAAAAGGCATCTGAAATGCCATCGGTTTTTACGCGTGTACAAACTTTTTGTGCTTCCGAAATGTTTTTGAATAAACCTACCGAAAACAAAAGTAATCCATTGTTGGTTGGATTTTTATAAATCGGGGTGTAATTTGCTACATCAGAGTATTTTGCGTTGGTGTTGAATTGTCCTAATTGAACTGTGTAAACTAATCCTGGGATATTCCTTATATCTTTGGCGTTTATGCTTTTAGCGGCAAGACCAGCGTTTGTAGCAACAGAAATTGAATAATTATGGTTTGCAACAACTGTCGAGGGCGATTTTTTTGAGTACAAAGTACGAACTGCGTCATCAAGATTGACTCTTCTTTCTTTTTGATATGCAACAACATACGAGTCTTTAAAACCTAATGCTTTCAGCTTTTCGCAAGCGCTGTTGGCTTCTTTAAAATTGCTGTAATCGCCTGTCAGATAGGCTGTTAATGCTCCGTTTGGCATTTTTTCAATTTTTGTTATCGTCAAATTGCCAAATTTTGAAATATCTGGCTTTTCCCGAAATGCTCCAATTTGAACACGAAATAAGACATTTTTTGCAGGGATAACAACTTTATTCGGCGTTTTAGATTTTTTGTTGGAAGTTTTTTTTGTTCGTATTTGATTTCTCTTCCTTGTGGTAGTGGTTTTTACAACCTTTTTTGGGTCTGCTGTTGCGTATTTTCTAAATGTTCTGCGTGTTTCAATCTGAAGTTCTTTTGCCAAAATCTCAAGGCTGTCGGCAACACTCAGGGCAATCCAGATTTTTGCTTTATTCTCAATTTTGCGCAACAGAATATTTGCTCCAGACGGATTGTTAATCAAACTCAAAACTTCTTGACGATAGGAATACGCATTTTCTATTTGAATTTTGGCTGCGTTGTAATGCGCTCTTATAGAGTCTTTTGCAACGATTGCGGTTTCAATTTCCTTAATTTCTTCTTTTTTATACGGGAGTGTCAAATCGACAGAGTATTCGCCAAACTCATCGCCAAATTGCTCGAACAAATCCTGGTTTTCTTTCCTTTGTCCTTTTATGGTTTGCAGGACAATACGCATTTCCAGCTCTTCTTTATCTTTGGTAGTGTTACCAACTCCAACATTAGTAGAACTATTTGCTCCAAGTAATGAATTTAACTCATTTGTTATAGAATTAATTTCATAAATAATGGTCTCAGACCCGGGATTGTTAGAAATTAAATTATCTAATTTTATTTTTATTTTTTTCAACTCGGCAATTCTATTTTCTTTTTCGGCATCTTCCTCATCAGGGTCGAAACCGCAATAGATGGAATACATTTTTATAATGCTATCAATTGCGTTATTTTCCATTGTGTAAGCCTCTTGGAGTATTTCAGTCATGACAACTCCATTGGCACTGGCGGCATTATCGCGATGACGTGAGGCTTTGCGCCACAAATTTTTTGCGGTTTTTTCCAACTTCATTGCTTTTTGCTCATCGACATCTTTGCCACGAGACAACCGCTCAACACGACGCAACATATTTGTGCTGAAAAATATATCATAAAATATACTATTTGCTTTTTGTAAGTGCGAATAGCTTTTTATCTGAATATCACAGGCTTCCTGACGTTTATCTGCTTCTTTGTTGCGTGCTTTGTCGCGCAGTTTTTCGTTCATCGACTTCTCAATGATAGCATATAATATATCTGCTTCTGCGTGGAGTGGCACGGCGGTTTCGAGTATCGAGTCGCCTCTTTTGTATTCGACATCGGCATTTACGAGTTTCGATGTATCACTACGAATTACATCTGTCAGATACGTTTTTATTCGTATTTGTTTTGCATATTTTTGGGCACTTGCATCTGAAAATAAAATAGTTGCAAGTATAGCAAAAACAAGTTGCATGATATGAATTTTTTGCATGGTTTTTTTCTTTATCTTATATTCGTTTCTTATTAATATTGGATATATGGCTTTATTTCATTATGTATCAGAGTAATAGAAAGTATTTTAATGGAATTATCACAATATCATTGTGAAGTTCTACTTTATCAATTTTTGAGTTGATAATTATTCCCTATTTGTCTAAGACCTATTTTTTATGAAACGTTTAAGCTGTGAATTAAGAACTTTTGTAAGAGTACTTACGACTAAAACAAATAAGATATGAATAGAGAGACTTATAACAAAGGTAACAAAATTGAAAAAATATCAGTAAAAAACAAAAAGATAATTCTTATTGTTACAGAAGAAAAATACTAAGAACTTGAGAATAACAACGAATCGTTCAAGAGCTTGTTTTGTTTTAGTTCGGATAATTCATTTTTGTCTATTTTTTCATCACAACAGCAAGAAATATTTCAGCGGAATAATCACAATATCGTTGTGAAGCTCAGGTGCTTCGATTTTTGAATTTATTATTATTCCGTATTTATATTTTATTCGGCTTTTAGTAATTTGTTTTGTTGTGTTTTTATTTATTCCTATTTCAAGTAAAACCGGATAGCCGCCTGTTTCAACTATTAAATCTGGATTTTTTTGTCCTTTTTGAGACGAAAAAGAAATCGTATTTCTATCTCTGAAAATCCGCTTTAAATACAAAACAATAATATCTTCAAGCATTTTTGCATATAAATTGTTGTCAACATCTTTTGTTTTTAAAGGCGTTATAATTGCCTTACGAATAGATGGGGACATGAAGAAATATTTTTTTGCTTTGTTAATTTTACTGTCTATTCCACCATAAGGGTATAACAAATTTATTAGCTCTGCTTTTTCTAATACGATTAAATTTTCGATGATTACGTCCTGCGAAATTCCTATTGTTTGGCTCAACGATTGTAAATTTATTTCATCTGATGCTGCAAGTCTGTTTATTATTTTTTCTGTATATTGAAGATTTGCATTTTTATTTATCTTAGGTATATCTTCCGTTATTACTCGTTGTACTAAGTCATATATCAAAGAATTAACTTGCAATTTGTCGTTTAGCAAAAACCTTATAATGTTATGATAAACAATATAGTCATAAATGCGTTCTTCGGTATTGTCAATTTGTTGGATATAGTTGTCCAATTTCCCCTGAATATCCGTTAGTTTGTTAAATAAGTTTGTTGCATTTTCCGATGAAAATAAAATGCCTTGCATATCCAATCTTACTTCTTTTATGTTTTGAATATCGGTATGTGTAAAATTGATATATTCGCAAAAATTAAGCGGATAAATATGTTGTATGAGCATACGCGTTACCAAGTCTGCTGTTGATTGCAATAAAAGAGCCGAACTGCCTGTTGCAACTGCAAAAGCGATTGGAAACATATCGTATAGAATTTTTAAATCCTGTGCCCAGTTTTTGTCTTCATGCACTTCGTCAAAAAGAAGAACAATTTTCTCTTTATATGTCCAGAGTTTACCGTTTCCAAGATGTTTTTCAATCCCTTCATGTAATTCTTTAATGCCTACATTGTAGTTTTTTAATCGTCCAAGATGAAAAAAATAAATATTCTCTGTGTGGTTTTCATACATATATTTAGCTGTTTGCCAGAGCAATGTAGTTTTTCCCACACCTCGCAAACCTGCAAGTCCAATCATTCTAATTGTATTACCAGAATAGAAATTATCTGCAATTGATGTTATCTCGTCAAATATTTCTCGATGCTTATAATTACTTGTTCTTAAAACAGGGTGCATTAAATTTGCTTCAATAACTTCTGCCGTTAGTTTTGAGTTCTCTAATATTTGTTGAAGTTCGGTCATTTTTGCTTGTTTTGTTTTAGTTCGGATAATTCATTTTTGTCTATTTTTTCATCACAACAGCAAGAAATATTTCAGCGGAATAATCACAATATCGTTGTGAAGCTCAGGTGCTTCGATTTTTGAATTTATTATTATTCCGTATTTATATTTTATTCGGCTTTTAGTAATTTGTTTTGTTGTGTTTTTATTTATTCCTATTTCAAGTAAAACCGGATAGCCGCCTGTTTCAACTATTAAATCTGGATTTTTTTGTCCTTTTTGAGACGAAAAAGA
>JAOZMU010000102.1 GCA_029934165.1 Bacteroidales bacterium | reverse complement strand
GTAATTTGCTGATAGTTCGAGTTTTACAGAATTGCGTAAGCAACATTAATTAGGTCTTAGACTTTAAATTGATTTTTAGGAAAAAATTTTGCGTAAAAAAAGGAGAAACCAGAAAGTTTCTCCTTTTTAATGTCGTTGGTTTTTGGTGTTAATTGTGTTCGGCTTGGATTATGATTTCGCCAACTTCCCATGTCGAACCTGCTGAGGAAGTGCTTGTTGTGTATTTGAAAGCAATGTAAATTGTTTGTCCATCGTAGGCAGAAATATCGACACTGCCAGAATCGAAGAATGTCCAAGAATCGCCAGCCGGACGTGTAGGAAGCGTTAGTGCGTTCCATGTGAATGTTTCTGGGCTGCTTGTGCCATCGTAATCTGTTGATACAACGATTTGTAGGTTTGCAATATCATCGATGTGATTTATCGCCTCGCGCAATGCAAGCAAAGATGAGTTATGGTTTGTTAGGTCGATAGCCGATGATACGAGCCAGTCTTCGTTGCCACCAAAACTTGCCATTTTCATACATCCGTTGTCATAATCGGCATATTCCCAAGCATTTGAACCTGTTATGCTGAATGCTGTGAAAGAGCCAAAATCGCTTGTAAAGCCTTCGTTGAGAATAGTTTCCAATGTCGAGCTACTTCCGTCGCAACGTGTTCCTTCCATCACCACTTCGTCTGCCGAGCGGATATATAACTGCATATCAGAGTTAAACTGCCCCACAATTGCTATCAATGTTCCGTTTCCGTTTGGAACTGGCTCGCCGGCAAAGTTTGCATAACCACTGGTGCGAACAATAATTTCGCTGCCATCGCAAGCCTTTAGCGTTAGGTTTTTAGTTTCTAGGTTTATAGCGTCCGACCATGTTTGAGATGTGTCGCTTGACGAAAATTCAACACCTTCTAATTTTACCAGTTGGCATTGATTGTTTGCAAGTTGATGAATTGTAACAACCTTAGGCTCAACATGAACTAATGTTTGTTTTTTATAAATCACAGAGTCAATCTCCAGTCCGTCTCCGTCCACAGCGTCAATTTGCGGAAGCTCGGCATATTTACTCACTTTTAAACCTTTTAGATAAACCATAATAGAATCGCCTTGATAAACGCCTCCCGAAGAGTTGAAGTGAAGCGCAATTCCGGCTTCTCCGTCTTGCATATAGGCTGTTTTATAGATGTTTCCAGATTTATCGTCCATCGAAATTACACCATAAACAACATAATCTTGGTCGAAGATAATTGTTTCGTTTGATGTGTTGTCCAGTGAATCGCGAATTTGTTGGATTGTAAGGACTGTCCCTGTTGGTGCGGCGGAAGTTGGCGGCGTATCAAACTCATTATCAACGCATGATGTAAAAGCAAACATCGCAGCAAGCATCGCAAAAATGCCAAGTCGTAAATTTAATATATTTTTCATTTGTAAATTTTTTTGTAAAACATCGGAGAAACCAGTCGGCATTTCCAATGTTTTGATATTTTAATAATTATATGAAATATTGTTAAGTAAAATGAATTTAATAAAGTAAGACATTAAAATTCCTAACTAAAACTAAATCAGGCGTAAGCAAAATTATTAATTTCCCATTACTAAGCACAGAGTGCTATTTTAACTAAAAACTTAAAGTAAGCGACAAGAAGTAATTTCTTCCGTATAGGTAAAAATAGACAGGCGAAAATTTCTCGACATCTCGGTTCTGAAAATCGAAACGTAATTGCTCGTAACCACCTGTGCGGAAATCTGTGTTATCCAAAATATTATTTATGCTTGCAAATAAACTTAGGTAGTATTTACCAAAGCGGAAAGATTTTCCACCGATAATATCCAGCGTAAATTGTCCCGAAAGTTGTTCTTGTGCAGAGATATTATTAATCATTCCTGCGCCATATTCGCCAGATGCGTCATAACCTTCGACGGCTGCTTCTGTGCGACGTTCTGGGTTGAAACTCAGGTAAATATCATCAAAATAGTTTGCGCTAATCTCAAACCACCAATAATGTGGCGAACGGTATCCAATTGCCATATTATAAGCCTGTTGTGGTGTTCCGGATTCGTAGAAATTTTTCACATAAACAGTTTCATCAGTCAAGAAACTTTCTGCGTTATTATCCTGCGAGATAGAAACAGTCGGGCGCGAATCCCAAGTATATTGTCCAATCGCAGCAGCACCTTTCAAGGTAATTGTTGGGGTCAGTTTTGCTTCGATTCCGATTTCTGTTCCGAAATGAAGTTTGTTGATACCCTTCATTGTGTAATTTACAAAACTACGGAAACCGTCGTGGTAAAAACTACGCACGTCCATTTGGTCTGTAAATGAAGTATAATACGCACTAAATCTTGCTTTGATGTTTGGCGCGCGTAAGTGATAAGACGCATCTGCCGATAAGATTTTTTCGCTTTCAAGACCTTCTACCAAATCATTTCGCGTCCGTGGCGAGATGAAAGAATTACGTGCCAAAGGAGCTTCGGTTTTGCTAGTTATGTTGGCTGTGATGTAGTGTCGCCCGCTGATTTTGTAGTTTAAGCCAGCAGCAACGGCATAGTCAAAAAATGTTTCTGTATCCGAGTCGCCTTCCGAATTGTCTGGGAATAACCCCTTTTTCATATTACCCGTGCGATAGAAAGAAGTGTTTTTTGCACCAACGCCGAGGTAAAAATCTACGGTGTTATACGAAAACTCAGATTGCGCCCAACCACCAATTTTGGTTATGTTAATATCATAGTCGTTTCCAAATTTGTCGCCTTCTTTTACAAGTCGGTTTGGGTTGTTTAAGTCGCTCTGAATTAGCTCATTATCGGCAAAATCGCGTTCTGCAAATTGGTCAATATCATACCAATAATCACCACCAAGTAGGTCGTCGACAGTTTTGTAATGATTAGATTTATATTTAGAGTAATAGGCATTTCCAGACAAACGAATATTGTCGTTCAATTCGTGTTTAAGTGTCGTTGTAGCAGTCAGTTGTTGGTGGTCTGTTCGGCGGTCTTCGACCATATACTTAGAGCGATTTCCTGTAACATTGTTTCCCGAAACTCCGTCAACATTTTGTACTGTGTAGAGGTTTTTTGTGTTTGCAAAATAATAATGGTCCCAATTTAATTGTTGGTTTGTCCATCCTGCATAGTTTGCGTCATCGCGGTTATAATATGGTAGTTTTTTGTAATATGTCGGACGTGGGTCGGCGGCATCGTACCAGTTGAGAGCCGTTCCGCTGTATCGCCCAAAAGAGTAGCCTAAAGCAGTGTTTAGCGATGTTTTATCGGAGATTTTCCAGACATGGTTTAAAATAGCCATTGGTTGGTGTTCGATAGCCATACGCGAGTTTCTCACTTCGCCTTGTTGTTTTCCCCAATATGGGTTATAGTGGTTGCTACCAGCCTCATCATAAGCCTCTTGTGTTGCTCCGCCTTGTTTTCCGCGCGTTCGTGGCGCACCAAAAGCAGTTAAATTTAAAGTATGGCTATTATTGATTTTTTTCTCAATAGCAAGAAAATACGCCCACGCATCATACGAAGTTGCATCGACATAACCTTCTGCGCCCCAACGACGTGAGCCAGAAGCAGTTATCGCCCAACCGTTATCCATCATTCCTGTCGAAGATGTTACCATCAGACGGTTTGTGTAACTTCTGTTCGAGAAAGCATAAGAAGTACGGATACCCTTGCGATACTGCGAAGCAAAAGTATTTATGTTTGTTACGCCACCAATATTATCGACACCAAACTCGTTGACATCCATGCCGTTAGTGATTTGTTTGTTGCGTGTTGCATCGTTCAGCCCGCCCCAACGCGACCACGACGGACGACCGCGCTCCATATCGTTTACGAGGATTCCGTTCATAAATATTTGGCTATAACGCGAGTCGTAGCCACGAATGCGAAAACGTGCAGAGCCAAAAGAATAGGCAGCCGCCGAGATAAAAACATCGCGCGACGAGCTTAACAAACTCGAAACGTTTTGTCCGCTACCGCCACCGCCGGCATCAAGCTCCGATTCGGAAAGCGTAACAGTCGGAATATCAATATCTTCTATCGTTGTTCTGCGAACAGATTTCAAGAAAACTATACCGGCATCGAAAGTACTTTCGCCAGAAATCATAAATGTCAGCATAGCTGGTCCATACTCATCGTTCTCGAATTTCAGTTCTACTTTTCCGGTAGGCAAATTACCAAGCTCAAACGAGCCATACTCGTCAGAAGTAGTTGTAGCCGATGATGCCGCATGGGTTACGGTTATTCCGTTGAGAATTTTTTGCGAGGTTTCGTCCTTTAGGATTCCCCGAACGCCCTGTCCAAAACTCGTAAAACATAGCCCCACGAACATCAGCGTAATCAGAAATTTTTGTTTCATTGGTTTAGATTTGTGCAATCTACAAAAGACTAGCTTAGTGTGTCTTGCGATTTATAATCATAAAATTCCACGGTGTGTATTTCTTTGTTTTGCTCATTTTTATTAAGTCCTCAAAATTCTAAGGCACTGCTAATGTCTAAGACCTATTTTTTTATGACGCGTCTAAGCTGTGAATTAGCAACTTATGTTAATAAAAAGCGTAAGAACTTTTGTATGAGTACTTACAAAGCAGTTGTAAAATTAGTTGCTTAGTTGACATTACTGTCGGTGTGGCTTTAAGCTACACCGACAGTAATGATACAAATATTAAATCGCTTTTTAAGTAAATAAAAAATCACAGTAAACAGATTGTCAATGAGTACTATCGACTTGTTTTTTATCTGTCGATACAGTTTCTGTATCACGAGGCGATAAGTATTTGAACAAAAAAATGGTTACACATATTTTTGAGGAGGGTTACTCTCCCAAAATGCAAAAATATAGAATATTTGGATAGTCTAAAATTTTTTTTCGCAAAAAGCAAATTTTGAATGATTTGAGTAAAAATACTAGTCTTTTCAAAATTTTACGAGCTACGCCAAAGAAAATCCTAAGATTATCATCGCGGACAAACAGTAAGCTATGCACTTTTCAAACAAAAATCGATAGTCCACACATAATAATGTTGGTATGATAAAATTATGTATTTTTGCAAAAATAAAATCAATATTAGGCAAATAAATTCAATTATTTTGTCCCCATAAAAATTGTATTTGTTATGGCGAATTAAATCATTCTATAATTCGTTATGGAACTTATACAACAAAAAATGGGCATGTTTCATATAGCAAAAAAACTTGACACTTTTTACCGATTTTTGGAAACCTTATTTTTTTGTTTCAACCTTAGTAAAGCCAAAAATAGCGTTCCTTTTTGTATCATAAAAGCCAACTGAAGTTGGCTAATAGAACTATGATTATTCGTATTTTCCACTAATTAAAGTTAGTGGTTGGGCTATAAAAAGAAACCAAACTTTATTTTTTATGCTTTACTAAGACCTTAAATCCGCAAGTCTTTTTATAAGTAATTGAATTTCAATAATTAAAATCTATTTTACTTCACTTGTTTAGGTGAAACAAAATAGATACAAATACTTAAAAGTAAAAGGATTACAAAAAGACCTTCGGATTTAAGGTAAGGTTAAAAATAAGGTTTCATATAGCTCCAATAAACTTTACACTTTTCAATTTTTACCATAGTTTTAATATTTGACTGTAAGATAGTAATAATCTACGTGATTACCAGCTTATTACTACTTTTATTTCAACATTATGATAAAAATATTTCACTTAAATAGGTGAAAATATTTTCCAGCAAACATCTTGTTATGAGATAGATGTAGATTAACTTGTGGATTTAATATATTAACAAACTTTGCATTTTTGGATAATAAGCCAATATCTGGAAAATATTTATTATCTTTGTTATTGTTGGTTTTTGAAGCAAACCATTTTGCTAAAATTGAGTTATGTAACTCACTCTCGGAAACCATTGATTTAAGGTTTAAGACTGGTGTGTTTATTTTGTAATATTTTGACTACCAGAAGTTTCCGCAACTTTTATTTTTTGTAAGAATTGTTTAACCTTATAAATATAAGTAAGTTTTTAGTAAAATAGAAACCAGTTTGCAAAGGAACATTTTATCTGAAAAATCAACCAAAATCAACCAAAATAAACACACAAGTTTAAGACCTATTTTTTATGAAACGTATTAGCTGATTATTAGCAACTTACGTTAATAAAAAGCAGAAGTACTTTTGTAAGAGTATTTACAATCTAATTTACATAACCAAAGCATAAGTATATGATATTTTTGAAGAATGTAAAATATATTGACGACACGACTTTTTCTATCACAGAATCTCATATTGCGGTAGAAAAAGGTACAGAAGGCAAACTGCGTTTTGTGTCTGAGATTCCGGCAGATGCCAAGCAAATCATTGATTGTCAGGGCAAATATGCAATGCAAGCTTTTGCCTGCGGACATCATCATGCGTATTCGGCATTGGCGCGCGGTATGAATCCGCCAAAAAAATCGCCAGGCAATTTTTACGAAACGCTGAAATATATCTGGTGGACGCTTGATAAATCGTTGGATAAGGATATGATTGAAGCTAGTGCGCTGGCTACGGCTATTGCTGCGGCAAAGGCTGGTTCGACTTTTGTTATCGACCACCACGCCTCGCCGTCCTACATTGAAGGTTCGTTAGATGTTATACGAAAAGCTTTTGAGAAAGTCGGCGTTGGGCATCTTTTGTGTTACGAGATAACAGACCGCGATGGCACTGGAAAAGCAAATGCTGGTCTGTACGAAACTGGCGACTATTTATCTCGACATCAGGGACTTGTTGGGCTTCATGCTTCGTTTACTGTTGGTAATGATACGCTAAAAGAAGCTATTGAGCTTTCGCAAAAGTATAATTCTGGGCTGCATATCCACGTTGCCGAAGATAGATACGACCAAGATCATTGTTTGATAAATTATGGAAAACGCGTTGTAGAGCGGCTCAAAGATTTTGATGGTTTGACTTCGTCGAAAACTATTTTGGGACACTGTTTGCACCTGAGCGACAGGGAGAAACGCATTGTTGCAAATTCGCCTGTTTATGTTGTTCAAAACACAGAAAGCAACCTGAATAACAATGTTGGATATTTTGATGGCTCGCAACTTGGCGAACGTATTCTTCTTGGCACCGATGGAATGCACAGCGATATGTTGCGGAGCGCGAAAAATTCTCTTTTTGTTGGTCAAGGTTTTGATTCTGTTGATTTTGCGGGCATTTATGAGCGATTTCGTAACACGCACGAATATATAAAAGAAAACAACTTTGTTGGCGATTCTCAGAATAATATTGTTGTTTTTGATTATGATTCTCCGACGGAATTAAACTCGTCTAACTTCTTGGGACACTTTGTTTTTGGGTTGGAATCGCGACATATTACCGATGTAATTTCTGACGGTAAATTGATTGTCAAAAATGGCAAAATGCAAACCGTGGATGAGGCTGAGATTTTTGCCTTTACAAAAGAGCAAGGGAAGCGTCTTTGGGAAGCAATGAGTCGTTAATTTATTCTACATAAGTAGTTTACATTAAATTATTTTTTAAAACTAATTTTCAATACAATTTAAGGCATGGCAAAAACAGCATTAATAACAGGGGCTTCGAGCGGAATTGGACTCGAATTGGCAAAATATCACGCATCGCGCAAAGGAGATTTGGTTCTTGTTGCTCGTCGGGAAGAAGAGTTGAATGCGCTCAAAGAAAAGCTCGAAAAGCAGTATAGCATTGAGGTAAAAGTGATTGTGAAAGATTTATCCGTTTCTAGCGCCCCTCAAGAGATATTTGACGAGTTGCAATCTGAAAAAATCACGGTTGATTATCTGATAAACAATGCAGGGTTTGGTGGCTATGGCAAGTTTCACGAGCGCGAACTATCAGACGACCTTGCGATGATAAATGTTAACATTGTTGCTTTGATGGCTTTGACACGACTGTTTTTGCCAAAAATGATTGAAGCAGACTTCGGAAAGGTTATGAATGTTGCATCGACGGCTGCATTTATGCCTGGTCCGCTCCAATCGGTATATTTTGCAACAAAGGCATTTGTACTATCGTTTAGCCAAGCGATAGCCGAAGAGGTTTCGGACACAAGTGTTACTGTTACGACACTTTGCCCTGGAGCAACAAAAACAGAGTTTGCAAAGGTGAGCAATATGGAAAGTTCGCCACTGTTTGAAAAAACAGCAACAGCAGAAGAGGTAGCTCGCGAGGGTTATATTGCTATGTTAAAGGGTAATCTTGTAGAAATAACAGAGCCATCGCACGAGTTTCAAATAAACTGGGTGCTTCCGTTTGTACCGCGTAAGAAAATTTTGCGCCGTGTTTTTAAAATGCAGCAGAAGAAATAAAATAATCAAAAAAGCCAGTACAGAGCACGGACTGTTGCTGGCTTTTTAGCTCCCATAAAGTTGTCATATCCGAAAAAGTTGAACTGGATATGTTTCATAGAGTTTATCAATTACAAACGGCACTATTATTGATAATGCCTTAATGTCATGATTATTAGAACAATACCAGTTTGCAGTTAGTAAATAAACTATGCTTTATGAATTATTTAAACGACTAATTCCAATAAATCTACAAAAATTCATTGAAACTGAAAAGTCGGAAGAGTTTATCTTATAATCGCTAGTTATTTGAATATCAGGCAAAAACACAATTCAGGCTAATTTATTTAAAGTTTTGCTAATCAATGAATTAGTATTTTTATTAATAGTTTTTTCAGAATTTTATTGTTATTACAATATAATATTATTCCGTATTTTTGTATAAAAAGAAAAAAATGAGAAAATTTAATACATCGGGTCCGAATATACCAGAAAAACATTATACAATTCAAAGAACCCATTTAATCGAAAAAGGAATTGAATTGGTACAAGAAGAACGTTATTTCACCATTTGGGCACCTCGCCAAACAGGAAAAAGCACATATTTTAGGCAACTCGCAAATGAGCTTGAAAAACTTAACTATAAAGTAGCTCATATTAATTTTGAAAACTATAAAAATGCTTCTCTTGATAGTTTTATTTTCAATTTGACCGACGATTTAAAGAAATTTTGGGAACTTGATTTAACAAAAGAAAAAGAATTATCTAAAATTTTCAAACTTATTACAAAATATGAAAAACAAAACTGCGTATTAATAATTGACGAAGTAGAAGGCATAAACAAAGAATATTTTGGC
>JAOZMU010000101.1 GCA_029934165.1 Bacteroidales bacterium | reverse complement strand
TTTAGTTTTAGTTAGGAATTTTAATGGCTTACTTTATTAAATTCATTTTACTAACGCCCTTCAATATGAATTATTTTTTATGGGTTAATTTATCCAACTTTTGGCTGGTTGCCGCATTTTTACGAACAAGCCCTGTTTCGACATATTCATCGTGCAAAAATGCAAAAATAATTTTCATTAATACAATTTACATACATTTTAGCAATTTTCTTATTAACATCAAGTTTATTTTTCGGCTCAAAGCTATTGGTTAACACCAAAATTTTTATCTTTGCAGCCCCAACAGAAAATCTTCGGCATGAAGATGTGTGATGGGAAATTGACATAAAGTAAGCACTTACACAAAAGTTTTTACGCTTTTATTAACGTAAGTTGCTATTAAACAGGTCTTTGACCTTAGTTCAATTTTGAGTAGCACAATTTAAAAAAATTATTGAAATGAAAACAATCGAAGTTAACGCAACTTTCAGAAAAGAGCTTGGTAAAAAAGCTACAAAAGCACTTCGCAGAGAAGCAGCTATCCCGTGTGTAATGTATGGTGGCAAAGAGACAGTACATTTTTCTGCTCCATTAAGCATACTACGACACATTATTTATACTCCTAATGTTTATATCGTTGAGCTTAACATCGAAGGAAAATCGTACAAAGCAACAATGCAAGACATTCAGTTTCATCCAGTAAGCGATGCAGTTTTACACATTGACTTCCTACAAATACCAGATAACAAAGAGATTATCATTTCTATTCCTGTAAGACTTAATGGCTTGCCCGAAGGTGTACAAGCTGGTGGTAAACTACAACAACTGATTCGTAAACTGAAAGTTAAAGCACTTATTGAGCATTTGCCCGACGATTTCCGAATTGATGTAACAGAAGTTAAATTAGGAAATACTATTAAAGTTAGCGAATTATCTTTCGAAAACATTGAGCTTCTTGACCCTAAAGACAACGTTGTTGCATCTGTCAAACTTACGCGTGCAGCCCGTGGTGCAGCCGATGAAGAAGGAGAAGAAGGCGAAGAAGGAACAGAAGAAGGAGCAGAAACTACCGAAGCAGAAGAAACCAAATCTAAGTAAGTACTCATACAAAAGTTCTTCAGCTGGTTATTAACATAAGAAGCTAATACGTTTCATAAAAAATAGGTCTTAGACCTTAAATTAGTAATTAACTTATGCCTAAGTGCCATGCACTTTTTAATATTGAGACAATGATTTATTATTGGACTGAAAATCAGCAACAAACAGCAAATAATGGTATAGGTTAATTTAATCTTCGTTCTAATGTTTGGATTACGTAGAATATTCGCAAAAAAAACTTCAAACAAATTGAAATATATAATTTTTGGTTTAGGAAATATTGGAACGCAGTACGAAAATACTCGACACAATATTGGATTCAAGATATTGGACGCTTTAGCAAAAGCGTCCAATATTTCTTTTGAGCCCAACCGTTACGCCGATGTTGCAACTCTGCGCATCAAAGGTAGAATTTTGGTATTGGTGAAACCATCTACATACATGAATCTCAGCGGAAAAGCTGTGAATTATTGGATGCAAAAAGAAAAAGTCGCACTAGAAAATACCCTTGTTTTGGTCGATGATATTGCCCTGCCTTTTGGCTCAATTCGTATCCGCACAAAAGGCGGCGATGCAGGACACAACGGCTTGGCGCACATCTGTGAAACTCTTGGACACAGCAAATATAACCGTGTTCGTTTCGGAATCGGGAACGAATTTAGCAAAGGCAAACAAATAGATTATGTCCTTGGCGATTGGACGGACGAAGAGGCAAAGGCACTCCCGAAACGCATTGAGATAGCCTGCGATGCAATAAAAAACTTTCCGTTCATCGGCATTGCTCGCACGATGAATTTTTTCAACGGGAAATAAGTAGCTACATAAAATTATGTAATGCTTTCGGCTTGATATTCGCCTGAATATCACCACAATACAACCTCTAACAATTAGCACTATCTGCATAAACCACCCTACACACAAAACTCCAACAACAAAACATTTTTTGTTAACTAATTTACTTTTTTCTAAGTTTGTCCGGTGCTTTGCCACGAATCGGTATTACGATATTAATTACTCGCACTAAAGTATTTCAATATTTTGCAAAACATTATATCTTGATACACAATCTGTTATGCATCTTGCGTAAGCAACATTAAATAGGTCGAAGACCTTAAATAAACAAAGAGAAAATGAGTAAATTAAATTCATTACGAAAATTTCCGCAGACTTTCTGGGTAGCAAATACTATGGAATTATTTGAGCGGCTTGCGTGGTATGGCTTATATATGGTTCTTGCCCTTTATCTGACCAACTCAACGGATATAGGAGGACTTGGTTTTTCGCAAGAAGAAAAAGGTCAAATAATGGGAATTGGCTCTGCCGTTCTGTATTTTTTGCCGGTCATCACAGGAGCTATCGCCGATAAACTAGGCTATCGTCTTGTTCTTTTTGTGTCGTACATAATTTATGCTTCCGGTTACATAATGCTCAGTTATGTAAGCTCTTATTGGGGTGTATTTGGTGTTTTTATGTACATAGTTCTTGGTGGTGCATTGTTCAAACCAATCATTTCTGCAACCGTAACCAAAACAACAAACTCCACAAATGCCTCGATGGGATTTGGAATTTTCTACATGATTGTAAACGTTGGCGCATTCATTGCCCCACTAATAGTCTCAAAACTAAGAGGTATTGATTGGAATTACGTCTTTTATATGGCAGCCGCCGCAATATTCGTAAATATGCTGCTTTTGTTTTTTTTATATAAAGAGCCAAAGCGCGAAAAAACCGAAAACACACTGCAACAGTCTATTAAAGAGGCATTTACCAATATAATCACAGCCCTAAAAGACGTAAAATTAGCTGTCTTCCTTGTTATTATGGTTGGTTTCTGGACTGTCTATAACCAATTGTTTTATACGCTTCCTGTTTATATCGAGCAATGGGTTGATACAAAGCTACTTTATAACTTTCTTCACGACATTTCGCCAGCTTTAGCATCAGCTCTCGGGACAAAATACGGAACAATTGCCCCCGAAATCCTAACAAACATAGATGCTGGTTTTATCATACTTTTCCAAGTTTTGGTGTCAGGCTATGTTATGCGCTTTCGCCCAGTAAACACAATAATAGTTGGTTTTATTATTCTCACAATTGGCTTATCCTTAGCACTTATTGCAAGCAATCCGTTCTTTGTCGTCATTGCGATTATGGTTTTCAGCTTTGGCGAAATGACAAGCTCACCAAAATTCACCGAGTATGTTGGACGCATAGCTCCAAAAGGAAAAGAAGCTCTTTATATTGGCACATCTTTTTTGCCACTCGCTGGTGGACACTACATTGCAGGGTGGCTGTCTGGCGATATTTACGGCAGCATCTCGGATAAATTTACGCTGACACAAACCGAATGTGCAAAACAAGGAATAGAATTAATGCCAATTTCGGACTCCTACACAAAAAGCCAGTTGATGACCGATGCAATGACACAACTTGGCATGACAAGCGACGAACTAACAAATTTTCTTTGGGTGAATTATTCGCCATCTAACATTTGGCTAGTTTTCTCAGGAATTGGCGGAGCTACGGTTTTAGCTTTGTTCTTGTATAATAAATTTATGCTAAAATCTGTGCCAACACAGAAATAGCAAAAACACAAACTAATTGACATTATTTAAAATTAACTTATTATAACGGATTTTGGTGAAAAATGTAAATCCGTGAAAATCAGTCTAATCCGTGTTCCAATTTATGCAATGATAGGAACACAGATTTAACCGATTAACACGGATTTTTCTAATTTTGAATAAAATATTTGCGATATAATAAACTAAAAATCAACAAATTGTAATTTCAACAAATTCCGTTACAATAAGAAAATAAATTATCTACACTATCTATTTTTCAAAAAACAATCATTAGTTTTGTATTTCTGTTTTTATGCTAAAAGGTTGTTATTTATATGAATATCAACATAATATACTTCATGGCAAATTTGTATCGAAAAGTTAAAAGAAAGAATGAAACATCCACTTTGGAGTCTTATCGGAATATTAGGAAGTACACTTATAATTATAGTGTTATATTCAATTGTAAATTTTGAATTTACAATTCCCGAAATCGTCATCGAGAAATCTCGTTTAAAAAAATATATTAACAATCCGCTTGACACCATAAACGAAAACTCTCTGGCGGATAATTTCGCGCCCGAAGACGACTCTATTTTTATTACCGACACAATAATAAAAAGAGATACGCTGTTCGAAGAAAAAGTTTCTCTGGCGATTGACACTGTCATAAAAATTGACACGATTGTAAATATTGATACCTCGTTACTACTTAAAAGAATAACTACCATCGACACAGTTTTGGTTACTGACACGGTTATCCAAACAAGTGCGGTTGCAGCCCGACGACCAGCAGGCACGCTGGATACGACATCGCAACATATTTTGCTAATCGGCGATTCTATGCTCGAAAATTTGCGCCTCCGACTGAAAGATTACTGCGAACACAACAATCATACAATGAAAGCAGTAATCTGGTATAGTTCTCAAACAGAGTGGTTTGGAAGACACGACACGCTCAGATACTTTATCAATAAATTCAAACCTTCTTATATAATTTTTGTTATAGGAGCAAACGAATTATTCGTACGCGACATAATAGAGCGACGACAAAAATACGTAAAGCATATTATTAAACAGTTAGACGAAATTCCGTATGTTTGGGTTGGTCCACCAAACTGGGCAGACGATACCGGCATAAACGAAATGATTCTCAAAAACGTTGGCAAAACAAGATATTTTCCATCTAAAGAGCTAACATACACCCGCAAAAGAGATGGCGCACACCCAACCAAAACATCGGCATTTGCTTGGATGGACAGCTTGGCAAAATGGATTGAGACAAGCAGTATGTATCCGATTTTACTAAAAAAACCAACAATATCCTCAAAAAAACTGCCATATACAGTCGTACTTAAACCATTACAGAAATAACATTGCCAGACACAAAGCAGCAAGACAACAAAGTAAATGCACGCTATATGGCTGATTATAAGGTTAATAGATTTATTTATAAAGAATTCCAGCAAAAATAAAGAAACGTAAAAGTTGGTACCCTAAATAAATATATTGTATTTAGTTTTTGCTTTTAAAAAAGATTTATACTTTTGTCCCTTTGAGAATAGGACTTTATTAACAGAAAAGATAGAAGAAATACTATGTATCTAACAGAAGGAAAGAAAAAAGAGCTTTTCAGCACATACGGAAAATCTGAAAGCGACACTGGTTCTGCTGAAGGTCAAATCGCTTTATTTTCGCACAGAATCAGTTTTTTAACTGGTCATTTGAAAGTAAACAAAAAAGATTACAGCACAGAACGCGCATTGATAATGCTTGTTGGCAAACGACGTAAACTTCTAAATTATCTTAAAGAAAAAGATATTACTAGATATCGCGCTATTGTTAAAGCACTCAACTTGCGTAAATAAGGAACAAGAAAGGCAATATTCATTGCCTTTTTTTGTTGGAGAGACTTTTTTTTGACTACCTTCGTTTCTTGATTGCATTTCCAGAAAATCTTTTGGGAGACACGTTTGGATAACGATAAAATACTTAGGACACGCATCTCTCTGCTGGTCAATGCCAATAATTTTAGGAGATTAAAAACTAATGAATTAAACTTATGTACAAAGCACATCTAAAGACAATTGAGCTTGGCGATGGACGAACTATAACAATCGAAACAGGCAAGCTAGCCAAACAAGCAGACGGCTCGGTAGTAGTAAAAATGGGTGACACCATGTTGCTGGCGACCGTAGTATCAGCAAAAGAAGCAAAAGATCATGTTGATTTTATGCCTCTTTCTGTCGATTATCACGAAAAATTTGCGTCTGTGGGACGTTTTCCAGGCGGATTTCTTCGCCGCGAAGGTCGTCCGGGAGAAACCGAAGTGTTGGTTGCTCGTTTAGTGGACAGAGCTTTACGCCCTTTGTTTCCAGATGATTATCATGCAGATACATTCGTAACAATAAGCCTAATATCTGCCGACAAAAACATTAAAGCCGATGCATTGGCTGGTTTGGCAGCATCAGCAGCATTGGCTGTTTCTGATGTTCCGTTTCACGGACCAATTTCCGAAGTGCGCGTAGGACGTATTGATGGCGAATTTATCATCAATCCAACTTTGTCGCAAATGGAAACAGCAGACATTGACATTATGATTGGTGCCACCATGGATAATGTTTTGATGGTTGAAGGCGAAATGAGCGAAGTCTCAGAAAATGAGATGATTCAAGCAATTGAATTTGGACACATAGCGATAAAAAAACAATGCCAAGCACAAATTGAGCTTGCAGAAGAATTAGGAGTTACAAAACGCGAATATAACCACGAAGAAGCCGACAACGAAGAGTTGAAAACAGCTATTGATGCTTTTTCGCGCAGCAGATTGACAGAAATTGCTCGCGGAGGAAAATCGAAACACGAACGCAAAGAATTAATGGATAAAGTTTGTGCTGATTTTGTTGAAGAACAAGAAGCTAAACTTACCGAAGAAGACGAGCCGTTAAGTTCGCATCTGATAGGAAAATATTTCCATGCAGTCGAAAAAGACGTAATACGAAATATCCTTCTTGATGAAGCTGTACGATTAGACGGAAGAAAACCAGACGAAATTCGCCCAATTTGGTGCGAAGTAAATTACTTGCCAACAGCTCATGGCTCGGCAATTTTCACTCGTGGCGAAACACAATCGCTTACCACGGTTACACTCGGAACAAAAGTAGATGAAAAAATCATCGATGAAGCTTTACGTCAAGGTCGCGACAAATTCTTATTGCATTACAATTTCCCACCATTTTCGACTGGCGACGCTCGTCCAACACGAGGAATATCGCGACGCGAAATGGGACACGGAAACCTTGCACACCGCGCTATCAAGGGCATGATTCCTGCCAATGCCAATAATCCATACACAATTCGTATAGTTTCAGATATTCTTGAGTCGAATGGTTCATCGTCCATGGCAACAGTTTGCGCTGCTACTCTTGCCCTTATGGATGCCGGAATTCAGATTAAAAAACCCGTTTCAGGTATAGCAATGGGGCTTATTACAGACCCCGAAAGTGGTAAATATACTGTGTTATCAGATATTTTGGGCGATGAAGACCACCTTGGCGATATGGACTTCAAAGTTACTGGTACTGAAGACGGTATCACGGCTTGTCAGATGGACATAAAGGTTGAAGGTTTATCTTACGAAATCCTTGCAAAAGCTCTGGAACAAGCTAGACAAGGACGTTTGCACATCTTAAAATGTATCACCGATACTATTTCTGCACCAAACGATGACCTAAAACCTCATGCACCACGAATTGAAAAAATTATGATTGCTCGCGATATGATTGGAGCAGTTATTGGACCTGGCGGTAAAATTATCCAACAAATTCAAAGTGAAACAAATACAGTTATTTCTATTGACGAAGTCGATGGAAAAGGACAAGTTTTAGTTTCAGCCGAAAACAAAGAATCTATCGACAGTGCGATGAAATGGATTCACGGAATTGTTGACGAACCAGATGTCGGAGAAATTTATAAAGGACGGATTAAATCAATCGCTTCATTCGGAGCTTTTGTAGAAATTATGCCCGGAAAAGAAGGCTTGTTGCACATCTCTGAGATTGAATGGAGACGCTTGAGAACAGTAGAAGAAGTACTGAAAGAAGGCGATATGGTCGAAGTGAAATTGATTGATGTTGATAAAAAAACAGGAAAACTCAAACTGTCGCGCAAAGTTCTTTTGCCACGTCCGCCAAGAGAAAATAGATAACACATAAGCTATAATACATTTCAAAAAAGAGCTACTCTAAATGAGTGGCTCTTTTTTTGATACGCTTATCTTATTTCTGTCTATGAAAAATTGAATTTCTCGCAGCAAGTGTGGAGTAAAATCATTTGTAGGAGTATTTTGAATTTCATCGAAAGACCAATAACGCCCTTCAGAAACCTCCTCGGTTGGTATTGTAAAATCGCCAGAATAGCCTGAAACATAGAGCATTACAAACTCTGTTTCGGTTGATGTTTTGTATAAAAACTCAGCAAGTTTTGTTGGTTTTATGTTGCGTATGCCTAACTCCTCGCGCGCTTCTCTAAACATCGAATTATCAGGCGTTTCGCCAACAGCAATGTGTCCACCGACGGCAACATCCCACCGATTAGGAAAAATGTCTTTCGTAGCAGCTCGTTTTTGTAAAAAAACACGTCCGTCTTTATCAAATAAATGCAAATGAATAACTGGGTGAATTAATGCGGGATTGCAATGACAAACAGAGCGTGGTGCTTTTCCGACAATTTTACCGCTTTCATCAACAAGTGGCAGCCATTCTTCGCTCTTAGTTTTACGTTTTTTTATCCAATTTTGAACCACACCGACAAGAAACACACCACCTGCAAGAATATAAAAAAGCCCGCCACTAATAAATGCCCATGATGCTTTAGACATATACATAGCTGAATAAATTATTAATAGAGTATGAGCAGCAAAAACCCAAAACATAAACCTAATGCTACGTTGCATTTGCTGGATTTGTAACGGGTGTAGCTCCACATTGCCAGTGTATCGCCGTCCCATTTTTAGCATTAAGTTACGCTCCGAATAAGCAGAAATTCCTAAAATTACACAAAAAATTCCTTCGATGATAGCGGGTTTCATCTTGAAAAAAACATCGCTGTCCAACAAAACAGAAATCAAGCCCATACCTGCAAGCAGCAACGTGTCCGAAACGATAAAACCATCGAAACGTTTGTTTTTCAGGTAGGTATAAATCAATTCCAAAACGCCAAAACTCACGGCAACGTAAATTCCAATTCTTGTTCCCCATATTTCATCTGCAACGATAAAAACAAAAAGCGGAAGCAATCCTGGAAGCATTTTTTTAAGTAACTCGGTTCTATTCATCTGTTTAGTAAATTAAGAATTGACCCTCTATTGATAATATTTCATGTTTTAAATTATATGACCAATTTATTTTGCTTTATTTCAGGCAAACTGGTATTTAAGTACTCTTACAAAAGTTCTTACTAAAACTAAATCAGGCGTAAGCAAAATTATTAATTTTCCATTACTTACGCTTT
>JAOZMU010000100.1 GCA_029934165.1 Bacteroidales bacterium | reverse complement strand
TGTACGCAAGAAGAACTTTTTGACTGTAAACTACTTATGAAACATGCCCATAATTAATCTAAAATCTTTATATTTGTAACAGAATTTCTGACCAATTTTTCGCTTCAATTCACGATATAACTTACTGTTTATTTGTGAATTACACAATTTTCAAAAAGCATTATAGTCAGAAAAAAGTTTGTTTTTCACACAATTACTTATTAATTTTTATCCACCACTAAATAAGAAAACAATGAAACATTTATTAACAGCGTTAATCGTACTTTTCATTCTCCAAGGATGTAACCCTGATGGTCAATCGTCCGAAGACCTTAAAGCAGAGAACGATAGCCTAAAAAATGCTTTTGTTAACAGAGATGAAGCCATCAACGAGATGATGAAAGCTTTCAACGAAATTGAAAACAATTTGGTCGAAATTAAAGAAAAGGAACAAATTGTTCGTGTTAATTCCCAAGGCGATGGAGTAACTGATAATCAAAAAGATAGAATCAACGATGACATTTTGGCGATTTATCAGCTTATGACAGAAAACAAGCGAAAAATTAGCGACTTAGAACAAAAACTTAAAAACTCTCATATCAATATTTCCGAATTTTCGCGACGTATTGAATTGCTAAACAAGCAATTGAAGCAAAAGGATTCTCAAATTAATAAATTGACAAACCAACTGGCTCAGATGGATATTGTTGTGGAAGATATGACTTCAAATATTGATAGTTTGAACCAAGAAATTGACTCTATCGCACACGAAAGCACCACAAAAACCGAAATAATCGACGAACAAGATAAGGCTTTGCACACCGCATATTTTGTTGTTGGCACACAGAAAGAGCTGAAAAACAATAATATAATAACCAAAACGGGCGGGTTTATTGGCATTGGACGCATGAAAAAATTGAAAGAAAATTTCGAGAAAGATTATTTTACAGAAATTGATATTCGTAGTACACGGTCAATTCCGCTTTTCTGCAAAAAGGCAGAAGTTATTACCAGTCATCCGGCTGATAGTTACATGTTTAGCGAAAGCGAAAAAATTGACAGCTTAGTTATTACCAATCCGGATAAATTTTGGGGTGTTTCTAAATATTTGGTTATAGTTATTAAATAGCGACAACTCTTCTACCTTTTAAATTACTGTGTATTATACACTTACGATTCAAAAAACGTGTCTTCACCATTATTATGAAGGCACGTTTTTTATTTGAGATTTATTTTGTTATTATTAACTTGATTATCAATATAATACTCTTTTTAATAAATAGCAATATATGCTTAAACTTTTCAAAAAAATAGTTATGCAATTTCAAAAAAGTCCATATACTATATACGTGCTAATTTTTGTGCTAATTTCAGGTTCAAACTGTCAGCAACATAAACCTGCCGAGGTTGATAAACCATTAATTGACAAAGAGATGCTGATAAAAGCTAGCGAATTTCTTGTCTCAAAAGACGCTGAAATCATTGCCTCATACGCAAAGCGTCGTGGCTGGAATGTTTCTACGTCTGCGACAGGTTTGTTCTACGAAATATTTTTCCGAGGGCGTGGTGTTAAAGCCAAAGAAGGCGACATTGTAAAACTCAAATATCAGGTTAGTTTGCTTGATGGCAGGTTGTGTTATTCTTCCGATTCGCTTGGTTTAAAGGAATTTATGATTGGAAAAAGTAGTATAGAAGCAGGGTTAGACGAGGGTGTACGCTTGCTCCATCAAGGCGATAAAGCACGGTTTATTCTTCCACCGCATTTAGCTTTCGGTTTGGTTGGCGACCAAAAAATGATTCCTCGGCGGGCAACAATAGTTTACGAAGTTACATTAAATAAGGTAATTACACCACATGATTAATTTCTTTTAGCTGTTCAATTATTTTTGGAAACTCATTAAGTAATTGAGAAATTTTTTCGATGTCAAAACTTTGAACTGCAAACCTAACCTCCTTAGTATAAGAAAGTAACATTTTCACATCATTATTTTTTGCAATCTGGTGCAGGCTGTCTGCAAAAGCCTCCACGTCCATCATTCTGTTTGTAGCCATAGCTTTTTTGCGTAGTGGCATAATTTCTTTTTCGATATAACTCAAAATTTTCTTGCAATGTTCGCACTCTTCAGGTGATTTTGTATCATCCTCATTTTCAGTACTAATAGAAGTATTAGTAATATTTTTTTCATAAGGTAGAAATTTCATCAAAATATTTATCAAATCGTTTTGTTTTACAGGTTTCATCAAAAAACCGTCAAAATTTCCTTGCTCAATCTTTTTTTGCTCTTCCTTCATTGCATAGGCTGTTATGGCGATTACAGGAATATTTTTTAGCCGAAAATCGGATTTAATAATACGATTTGCTTCGTATCCGTTTACGATAGGCATACGTATATCCATGAGTATTGCATTGGGTGTGTGTTTGATTGCTGCATCAATACCCAGTTTGCCATTGGCAGCAGTTATTACTTTGACTTTGGTTCTTCTGAAAAATGCTTTTATCAAATCGCTGTTATGTAACACATCGTCAACGACTAACAAAGTGCATTCTTCGAATTTAATATCCGCTAAGTCAATCTCTGCCGAGGTTTTCAACTCATCATCGGCAGATTCAATGACATCAGAAAACTGAATTTTAAACTTAGAACCAACATTGACTTGGCTTTCCAAAAAAATCTTTCCGTTCATTATTTCCACCAATCGCTTGGTTATCGCAAGCCCAAGTCCTGTTCCACCGTATTTTTTTGTTGCATGTCCGTCTTTTTGCTTAAAAGAATCAAATACCAGCTTTACTAAATGAGGAGAAATACCTATTCCGGAATCTTCAACAATGATATATAAATCGAATAATTTGCTTTCGTCATCGCTGTTTTTCTCAAAATTTGCTGAAATGAAAACTTTAACAAAACCATTTTCTGTAAATTTTATGGCATTCCCAATTAAATTAAACAAAATTTGTCTTAGCCTAACTTCGTCAAATACAAATACTTGTGGCGTACTTTCATCAACATTGCATACAAGTTCGATTTCTTTTTCTGCTGTCTTAATTGCAAAAAGCTGAGTAACCTCATTCAAAATTCGCCTAACATCTAACGGTTCATAGTGCAACTCCAGTTTTCCAGCTTCAATTTTCGATAAATCTAAAATATCGTTTATTAAAAGTAGTAAACTCTTTCCGCTAGTTTTAATAGAGTCCAAATAATTTTTATGCTTTCTATCTGTTATTAAAGTACTTAGAATATCTGTAAATCCTATCACTGCATTCATCGGTGTCCGAATTTCGTGGCTCATATTTGCCAAAAATTCCGATTTAGCACGGTTTGCATTTTCAGCATCAAGCCTAGCCATTTCAATTTGTTCTTTTTGTCGCTGCAACTTCTCTTCTGCCTGTTTTTGCTTAGTAATATCTACATCAACGACAATAAATTTCCGAACTTTGTTGTTTGTGTCAAATATCGGTGTAAGCATAGTTTGCTGCCAAATAATCATATTATTGCACGTAACTACCTGGTTTTGATATGTTTGCGTACGGTGATTTTTCACAGCATTTTTTATTACTAAGTTAATATCCTCATATTGACTCAAATCTTTCATCGTAGGTTTTTCGGTGGCTTTTTTAAACTCTCTTTGAGTATAACCACTTATTAATGAATACCCAGCATTAAACCATTCTAAACGCGAATTTGCATCGAAAATCAAAACCGAATTTTCGGTTTCGAGTGCAACAATAGAAAGCTTTTCCAACTCAACATTTGATGCTTTCAATAAATTGTTTTTAGTTCTTATTCTCTCTTTCTGTTTCTCAATGGCAATATTATTTTGCTTTAACTTACTGTTTATTTGTTTTTTAGAGGTATATGCGCGATAAATAACTATTACCGCTCCCAAAATAATAAATACGAATATCCACAAAATCATCATCCATTGCGACTGCTTCTCAATCAAAATCATTTTGTCGCGAACAATTTTCTTTTGCCTTTCGACTATCATTCGTTGCAAATGCACTTCGTTATCCAAATTCTCTAATACTTCTCCCTGACGTTCTATCTTAATCTTCTGAGAATCAATCCCTGCCCGATGATTTTCCATCTCTGTTTTTGCATCAAACAACAATCTTTCTTTGGCTAAAAGTTCTATTTGCTTAAATTTTATTTTTTCATTCAACGCTGAATATTTGAGTACTAATGCCAATTGATTTTTCTCTTGCAACGCTTGCAACTCTATCAAAGAAATATTTCTTAAATTAAATCGTTCTATTGTATCGTTTTTGCTTTTTAGTTCCTTTCGCAATTCGCCAAGCTCTTGTGTGAGCTTGTTGTTTTCACCGTTTGCCTGCTCAAGACGCTCGATATTCTTATAAAAAAAAGCCTGCCAATCTATTCCGTTTTTATCCACAATATCAAGTACTTCTCTCTTGATTTTCAACCCATTATGCTGAATACGTTTATGATTAATTCGGAAAATCAAAGAATCACCAGCCACGATAAAGTCAATCATTGTATTCTTTAGCGGAACATTTTCAGAAATCAGCATAACAGACTTATTACCAAAGACATTCCAAAACTTTTGTATTGAAAAATCATTGCGTTTGCCATATATTATTTGCATATTTTCTGCTTGTTCAAGCAATTTAACAGAAACGGCTATTATCGTTTTATTACTTATTTTTAATGATTTTGCATACTTATTTATTTCCGAGCAAACACCATCGTAACCGCCAATAATTCCGACACGAAATGTATCAATTGTCGTTTTCCAAGTCGTATTCATGGCAATTTTTAAGATATATTCCGCCCGAATTTTATCTGCCGAATTTTGGCTATACGAAGTTTGTACGACAAACGAAAGAGTCGTAATAAAAAAAATAAAGATGCATAACTTATTGCCTATCTGCCACATACCTCTATGCTAATATTCGTGAAACCATTTCGGGGAACTGCTTTATTAGTTTTTCAATTTTCTCTACATCAAAATTATTTGCCGAAAAAACTATTTTTTCACCATAATTAGATAATAATTTAATCTCAAATTTATTTCCGATGTCCAACAATTCCTGACCAAATTTTTTAATGTCTATCAACCGACTTGTCTTACTGATTTCTACCCACTTATTATCCAATAATTCATTCAATATCTCACTAATTACAATCTGACGAGCATCAGATATTTCTATATGTTCAAAATCGCTATCAACCGTATTGCTCTCATTTTCTGTTGGTAAGGCATTACTTTCCGAAAAAGTCAGATATTTCGCTAATTCGGCAAACAATTTATTTGGCTCAATTGGTTTCTGCAAATAACCATCAAATTTTGCCGTATTCATTCTCGAATTTTCGGAACGAAAAACAGAAGCCGTCAGCGCGACCACTGGAATATTTGCCAATTCCTGCTCAGATTTCATTAATTCGCAAGCCATATACCCATCCATTACGGGCATTCGTATATCCATCAAAACAAGGTCTGGTTTGAGTTTGCGAGCTAACTCCAAGGCAATTTTTCCATTTTCTGCTTCTACAAAATCAACTGCCGATTTATGCAACAATCCCTTGATTAACAACCTATTAGCCAGAATATCATCTACAATCAGAATTTTGGCAGACTCAAAAATAATCTCGCTAAAAGATACATTATTTTGCGGTGCTGGCATTGCATCATTACCCGCAATTTCGATGTTTTTAAGCCGTATCTCAAACATACTTCCAACATCAACCTCACTTTTGAGATGAATTTCGCCATTCATCATATCAACCAACCGCCGAGTTATTGTAAGACCAAGACCTGTACCACCGTATTTTTTTGTGGTTTGATTATCTTTTTGTAAGAATGCACTAAATATTTTTTCATGTGCCTCGGCAGGAATACCTATTCCTGTATCTTCTACGACTATACTAATATTTACGTGTTTTCTATCTTCCAAGATGTTCAAAACTCTGACAGACAATTTAATATATCCATAATGGGTAAACTTTACTGCATTGCCTATCAAATTGAAAAGAATCTGCCTCGTCCTTACTTCATCAATAAGAACAATTTGTGGGACATTTTCATCTATATCTATAAGAAAATCAAGATTTTTACTCGATATTTTAAGAGAAAAAATATCTTTTATTTCTTTAAAAAGCGAGTCCAAAGTAACAGGCTCTATTTGAAGTTCCATTCTACCAGCTTCTATTTTGGAGAGGTCTAAAATATCATTTATCAATGTCAAAAGACTTTTACCTCCACTTCGGATAGAATCAAGGTAAGTCCGCTGTACTTTATCGGTAATCAAGGTAGTCAAAATGTCCGTAAAACCAATCACAGCATTCATTGGCGTTCGGATTTCATGACTCATATTCGCCAAAAAATCCGATTTAGCTCTGTTTGCATTTTCGGCTTCTTCTTTTGCCATTTTTAAATCAAGAAGTGCTTTTTTCCGTTCCGAAACATCAAACGTATATCCGTCAACAAAACGTGTACCATCAATATCTACTACTCTAGCATTCAACGATAACCAGATAGTAGAACCATCTTTTTTATAACACTCCTCTTCAAAATCTACAATCTCGCCCTTACCAATAATTGCGGCTAAAATTTGACGCATTCGTTTTGGGTTCACTAACAAGTTTTTATCTATGCGCACTTTACTGGCAACAAGGTCTTCAGGTGATTCATACCCAAGCAATTTTGCAGCTTCCGGATTCACACTAATAAAGTTTTGTTTTGCAGCCTGAAAAATTCCGACAGGTGCATTTTCGTAAAGATGCCTAAATTTCTCTTCTGCTTTTTTTAACGCATTTGTAGCCCTAACTCGCTCTGTTACATCGTGTATGATGCCAAGAGCAAAAACCTGTCCTCTTGCTTTCATTTTCGACATATACATTTCGACATCTCTAAATTCTCCCGATGCTAATCGGTGTCTTTCTTGCAGATATAGATGCTTTCTACGTATTCTAAACGTATCAATATCAGTATCTTGACAAATATCAGATATGTGTTTTTTAGTAAACTCCTTTTTAGTATATCCATAAAAATTGCACGCCGCAGGGTTCACATCAGAAATAATTCCTGTCTGCGTATCAATAAGCCACATAACGAGATTGCTGTTGCTGAATATACTTACGTATCTATCTTCGCTCTCACGAAGTGCTTCTTCGGCTTGTCGTCTTTCGGTAACATTTCGTAAAGCAACAACCTGAACGTGCATACCCTTGTATGTCAATGGTTTACTTGCAATTTCAAATGTTAACCTTGAGCCATTACTATGTTCAAAATCTACTTCTATCGAATTATCTGAAGGCGAATCGCAATAATCGACAACCTCAATTCGACATTCGGGCTGCACAAATTCAAAAAATGCTCGTCCGATGAAATGTTCGCTTTCGTAGCCCAAAATACTTGCAAAATGCCTATTCACCTCGTGTATTACTCCATTCCTATGGATAACAATTCCTTCTAACAAGGTGTCAACCAACTGCCTAGATGTCGCCTCACTGTCTATCAGCGAAATGTTTAGCCTACCTAAAGTTTTATTTTTTTCATTCAATATTACGGTTCTTTCAGAAACCGTTCTCTCCAAGTTTTCATTTATTTCTTCAAGTGTAGTTATACTTTCTTCAAGCTCCTTCGATTTTACATGTAGCTCCTTAGAATAAACTTCTAACTGCTTGATCATGTATTCATTCTGGCGATACATAACAATTGTTGGTCCCATTAAATAAAATAGTGCTCCCCAGTGAATTATCGGCATGTACAAATTATCAATACTATACAAAAACACAATGTCGATTATTGCGCACACAAATAATACGTAACCACAAAAACTCAAAACTATAGAGTCAATATTCCTTTTTCGTATATTTCCTATGCCCTCGACCATTGCAAAAACGATGGTAATACTCAGAAATACAAGATAATACGCATTCAAATAAAAAATACGCATTGGCAAAACACCCAAAAATTCTAATGTAAAAAACACTGGTATAGCAATTAAATGAAGTTGCCACAATTTTGTCATCATATTATTGTGTCCCTTGCCGATGTATTTTGCGCGAAAAACAAAAAATCCCACAATAAAAGACATCGCTGCAAATTTGAGCCAAAGATGAATAAACTCAGGATTTCCAACATAGTCGCGAATATTGTCCGACAATAGCAAAACATAAAAACCATATGCAAAAAACATATACGACACAGCAAATCCGCGTATTTTTCTTTTTCTCAAACGACGAAGAGATACAAAAAACCCAATCATGCCAATAAAGCACATCATTCCACCTATAATATTGTATGTCAGACTATTAAAATTTATTTCCGAATTAATCGCTATAGAATTACCAATAAAAAACCGTTCCTCAATCCTGACAGCCTGCTCACTATCAATTTCATAGCTCAGATATATAAACTTTCTTTGCATATTGGTAGGAAGCGGGATATTGTGATGCCGCATCTGGAAGTTAACAGACTCATAATCTGAAGTTTTAATACCAGATTGATACAGCAAATCATCGTTTTGGTAAAATTCAAAATACCGAGGACAGCTCGAACCAACGACAAGAATGGCTGGTGCAAGAAATTTGAAACTTGATACTTCGCGACGAATCCATAAATGCGAAAAATGACTCCCATTTGGTATATTTTCCTGTAAATCAAATTTATACCAATCGGCACTTTTTTTGCTAAACTCTCGAATATAAGTTTCTGCCCAACAGTATTCCCAACCGTCTTGAATGGAAATAATAGAATCCTCATCTCCAATTTCGTCGATTTTCACACACGAAGTGTTGCTCATTAAACCAACCAAAAAGAAAATAAGAAGCAATGTTTTGCTTCGTATTGTTATTTTATTAATAAACACCTATTTATCACTTTTAAAGTTCATTAACCAGACTTGCCTTTTCCTTTTTGTAACGTTCTTATCAACAGGCAATAGTAGCCACCAGAGTTGTTGTCGAGACTACACTTTGCTTGTTGTTTACTTACAAATTTAGGCATGTTTCATTTGTACTTGACACTTTTTTTATCAATTGCCACGTCCTTTAGGTCGTGGTCTAAAAAAAGGAAACAAAAAGTGAGTAGGGCTTTAGCCCTTTATTTACACAACGTTAAAAGGGCTAAAGCCCTACTTTGAAATATTCTGTTAGCAATTAATCCACGCCCTAAAGGACGTGGCAATTGATAAAAAGTGTCAACTACTTTTTGCACTTTATGAAACATGCCCA
>JAOZMU010000099.1 GCA_029934165.1 Bacteroidales bacterium | reverse complement strand
AGTCAAAGCTAACTGGTTAAGTAACAGGGGTGTCCAACTTTAGACTGGTAGCCGCGATTGCCTTAACTAAAAAAATACGTGGTATAAAAAGCAAAAGCGCAAAAATCAATAATGATTTTTACGCTTTTGCTTTTTGCTTTTATTATTTTAGGCTAAAAGAATCCGAATTTTGGTCCGCCTCTTGCGCCAGTTTCAAGTGTGTAGGTAAGGTTGAAAATCATGAAGACATACGCATCGTTATAATCGCTGCTTCCTCTTCTGTCTCCACTTCTAAATCTATCATTTCCATCAAGAGCGCCATTTGCAGATGTTCCGCCCCAAATATTTGGATCTGATACTTCATAGAACTCTGCTCCCATATCTGTTGCTGGATTATAGTAGTTACCACTTACATCATCAAGATAATCTGTCATTGAATATCGGTTGCTGATTTCAAGACCGATAGACCATTTTTTGCTCAGGTAATATTTGAACCCAATTCCAACAGGAATAGAAACGCTCCATAGGCTATATTTGTCATCGTAACCATCTTGTCCTTGTCCCTCTGTTCCAAGTGGTTGTAATTCTGTTCCGCCCATTTCGTTGTACGGGTTGAAATGAATTCCTGCGATTCCACCAAAAATATATAAGTTCATATTATTGATGATACTGTTTTTCTGGAAAATGTAGCGTTTACCACGATTTTCCTTGATAATGGAAAATTCCAATTGTCCCGAAAATTCCCATAAATGGTTGAACACGCTAAGGTTACGCATTTGTCTTGTTAATTCGCCAGATTCTTCATCGGCTGCCGAAAGCATTGCATAAGTGATTGCTCCTTTAAATGCTATTCTTTCAAAAATTTTGTAGCGCATTCCGACATGAAATACTGGGCGTGTTTTTGCCATATTCATTTCACGAACATCCATAAAACGACCAGCTGGTCCATCGCCTCCGCCTAAATCACCTAATAAATGACTGGTTCCCAGCCCCATCACTAACTCCCATCGGTATTTTTTCCAAAGGCGTTTTTGGTAGCCGCTGCCACCATTTTGCGCAAAAGACAGAATTGGAGCAAAAAAAACAATTGTTGCAATTGTAAAAAGTATTTTCTTCATGGCTTTAGTTGTTATTTTTGATTATAAAATATACTCAATTTTTATATTAACTTTCGTTTTATGTAGGCATGCAAAATTAAACAACTCATTTCGAATTGTTGTTACCTTGAATTTTAACAGCCTATAATTCCTAATAAATAGCACTTTGTGTTATAAAATATTAATCCATTTTAACTGCAAATTTACGTAAAAAAATGTAATTCTTATTCCTATCCTGAATTTTTTATTAAAAATATTAAATTTTTAGTTGAAAATTCGTATTAATTCATATTGTTAGTAAAATGAATTTAATAAAGTAAGCCATTAAAATTCCTAACTAAAACTAAATCAGGCGTAAGCAAAATTATTAATTATTAATTTTCCATTACTTAGAATTAATTTCGACGATCTGCGCCCCACATAAGTTTGTTTCGTAGTGTCGAAAAAAATGTTTGTGTTCCAAATTTTAGCATGTTTATTTTATAATTTGCCTTTCGGACGACTAACTCTGTTTCGGGCTTAAATGACACTGAGCGATAATCTAATGATGCTAAAAATTCTGGACTTCGACCTTCGACTTTCAAGCGAATGGTTCGGTTGTCGGGAACAACGATTGGGCGCACTGTTAGGTTGTGAGGTGCAATGGGGGCGATAATGAAGTTTTGCGAGTTTGGTACAACAATCGGTCCGCCGGCACTCAACGAGTATGCTGTCGAGCCTGTGGGGGTTGCAATTATCAATCCATCAGCCCAGTATGAATTTAGGTAATCATCGTCAAGATACGTGTGTATTGTTATCATGGACGACGAATCTTTTTTATGGATTGTCAGTTCATTAAGCCCAATATTAAAATCGCCAAAGAGATTTGGAGTGTCTAATTCTATCAAAGTACGCTGCTCGAATGTGTAGTAACCGTTGAGAATATCGCGGATTGTTGTTGAGATATTACCCTCAGAAATATTTGCCAAAAAACCTAAACGTCCGCTGTTGATTCCCACAAGAGGTATGCCAGAGTTACGGATTATTGCCACAGACTCAAGAAATGTTCCATCACCACCGATAACTATCATCAAATCAACGGTTTTGTTAATATCCTCATGGTTTGAGAATAGTCCTGCCACTGCAGGACTAAGATTTGGGATTTTACTGATAAATTCAAAAAAAGGGCGGTATAAATATAGCTCAACTTTAGTTTTGCTCAACTCGGCAAACAACTCTTTTATCGCCGAACAAAATTTCTCTGAAAAAACTTTCCCGAAAATCGCTATTTTCATCTATTTGGGTTTGTGCTTATTGTTAATGGGTGTTAATTGTCGTTAAAGTAATAATAACTAAAGCCTGCGCAAAATAAGTCGCACGGTTACTCCCTCTTCTTTACTACTTATTACTAATTTATTTTCGGAAATTTCGACAACATTAAGAGTTACCGTGTTGCCGTCTATCGACAAGTTAAGTTTTTTTTGGTTTGCGTCCAACTTCCATTTTCCATTTTTCTGTTTCCCTTTGTCGATAGAAACTATTGCTCCGCCAGCTTTGAAATGTACTTCGTTTGAACTGAGTGCTTTAACTTTGTCCTTCTTTATTTTATCCACCATTTCTTTGAGTTGATTTCTGCGAGCGGCTTGCTGGGCTTCGGGCAGTTCGTTCAACTCTTTCTCGAAGGCTTTTTCGATATCCAAAATCTCTACATCGGCATAAATCCAGTTTCCTGTAATTTCTGGCGTAGAACTACACGACAACATTGCTAAAATGAAAACAATTCCTATATATCTCATAAACAATTTATTAAATACTTAATTTCAATGTAAGTTACCAATAATTATGGAACAATCTGATAAAAGACCTTTTTTTTTCTTAGTATAATGGATTTTGTTCGTAAAAATTTATCTGTTTTGTCAAACGACTTGCAACAAAGGCGTTTTGCGGCCGGAATTGTAGCGCAGTCTTCGACTGTTTTATAGGATACGTTTTTGCTTTTTTTCAACTTATGCAAGTTAATTTTTGGCAGAGCGACCGAAGGAAGCTCCTGCACCGACATTGCCAAAAACGAATGCCACAAGGCAACTACAAGCGAAAAGCCCGTAGTCCGCCCTAAAAAATCTGATTGTTATTAAATTGTCCTTCGTCAAAACCAAAATCTGATTTTTCGGGCTATAAATCAAGCCCAAAATCGCGGAGTAAATTTTTTTTGTCTGCCGCAAAATACTCATGGGCAATTTTTTCCGCATAGCTGTCAATTCCTAAATATGGCGATTTTTTACGATTAATATTTTTTATTTTATCCACAACGCCACTCTTCATGAGCATAAATTTCATTTTCTCTGGCACTACTTTGCGTAGAAAACGCCTAAACAGATGATTTCTATCTGTGAGTATCTTATGCAAGTGTTCAATTCGTGGGCGACTTGCCTGATTACTTGCCCGTTGAGCTGTGTCTAAATAAAATCTATCTAATCCTAAAAAATTGCACAATTCCCCAAAAAGCATATTTGGCTCGTTTTTAAGGTCATTTGTTTTCAACAACAAAAAATTTTTCTTTGGGAAGTATTTTGTCCAGAAAATCAAGTGTTTATGGTATAAACTGCCGTAACAATGAGCCAAATTATTTTGCGCCGCAATATCGTCGATTTTTAAAATATTTTTTTCGTTACCAATGGTGTCAATAAAATTTTCATTTTGCGATATATACCCATTATCAACAGCGTATCTGAACGAGGAGAAGGCTCTTTGCACTGGGTCTCTGAGCATTACAATGATTTTCATGTCAGGGTTGTAGCGTGCAATTCTTTCGGGTGCATTTTTGTCAATTAGCAAGTAAGTATCTGAGGTAGCGATGATTGGCTGCTTGTCGAATTGCGAAAAAAAAGAATGAAAATAATCATTACCACGGTCGTAATGCTCTGATATAGAGAAATATGTAACCTCTTTTATGTCAGAAAAGCAGATTTGCGGATGCGCTAACATATAATTGTATAACGAGGTAGTGCCAGACCGACCAGCTCCAATCAAAATTGTATTCGCGGCGTTTATTATTTTTGGCATAAGGCAAAATACTATTTAGATAAATTGCTCTCTGTTAGCTTATTAGTCTCTTTTTCAATTTCGCTTTGCTTTTTTTTGAGCCGTACAACTCTCAAACCATCAGCGTTGTCTGGTAAATCTAAACGCAGTAAATCGTTTTCTGTCAATCCTTGGTTTATAATTACATGATTATCATTGGTTTCGCCCAAAACAACTTCCTGACGAACAATGTCGAAACCTTCGGATTTATACACAAAATTCATCGAATCTTTATTATGCACAGCTTCGATTGGAACAAAAACAACATCTTCAAATATCTGTGTTTCAATGATATTAGAGGTCGTCATTGATGGACGCAAAATCGAATCGGACTCAATAAGTTTGATGACAACCTCAAAAACCTTGGCATCGCCATTTGGCATTTGTTGTCCGATATTTGCGATTTCTATTACTTCGCCTTTGAATTTTTTCTCGGGAAAAGCATCGACACCAACAATGACTTTTTGTTCTTTTTTTACTTTGCTAATATCAATTTCGTTAACATAAGTTTTTGATACCATGGAAGATAAGTCTGGCAAAGTTGCCACCGTTAAATCCCACGGACTAATATTCGACCCAACCTTTCGTTTGCTGCCACCCCATTCTTTCGCGTAAATTACCATACCGGGCTTGGGGGCATTTATCACAAAATCGTCCAAAACATTGACAATATCATCGCGCTTGCTTTGCTCTTGTGTCAGCTCAATGACAATGCCCTGTATTTTTGCTTTTGCCTGCTCAATCTTCAAATCATAGTTTTCAATTGCCTGACGATAAGCACGTTCTGATTTTTCAAGGTTAATTTTCGATTGACGTTGGGCGGCAGGTGGCTCAAATTTCGATTGCTCAACAGTGATTTCCATCTCCTCAACAGCGTATTTTAGGTTTATCAACTGGTCGCGCAAATTCCTCAATTCCAGCGTTGTATCCAGTTTTGCGTTTTTAAGTGCTGTTTCAGATTGCTCTACACCTAACTCAATATCTTTCAGTTTGTTAGTAACTTCTGACCTGTCAAGCGTAGCCACATAAGCACCAGAATCTACAACCGTACCTTCGGCGATTAAATCGGTGATTTTTACCTGAAAAACCCTAATATTCCGAAGGCTCGAAGGTCCCAAAATTCGCTCAGAGTTTTCCGCCTGAAGCTCACCAGAAGTTGTTACAATTACTTTGAACTCTCCACGCTCAACTTGAACTTCTATAACACTTTGAGTATCAGAATTATTGGACGTAAAATAAACTACAACTCCAATCAACACAACGGCAACAGAAGCGGCAATCAAAAACTTCTTTTTCATGGCAGCAAAAATTTCATGATGAAACTTATCTAACTTATATTCAATGGATTATAATGATATTTTTATTCCTTGTCAAGAGATGGCAACCCTATTTGAGATTCGACAACCCAACAATTCGGAAATTGTTTTTGTATTGTATTTTTAAACTTTATTGCCTCATTTTTTGTTCTAAAATCGCCGACCCGAACTCTGAAAAACGGGGCTTTATAGCCCATATAAACACCATAATTGGGGTAACGAACTTGGAAAACACGTTTTGTTTGTTCGGCTTTGGTGTGGGCATTTCTATCCGAACTCAAAAATATTTGTACGCGCCAGCCCGGATATGCTTTTCGCTTGCTACACAAAAGTATGTATTTATCCAACAACGAAGCAACGGCAACATCGTGATTTACAACAACATTGCCATCCGAGCCAGATTTATAACTTTCTGCAAAAATGGCTATATCCGTAATGGCTTTTTCTTCTTGCTGCGCCATAAGTACAGCCGAAATAAAAATTAAAATTGCTGTTATTATTGTATATCTCATTTCAATTGTTTTTTTGTATTTTATTGTTTTTGCAATTCGATAAAAAACGAAGGTTCGTTATCCAGTCTCGAAACCACCTGAAAACCAGTTCTTTTGGCAAGTGCTTCGTAATATGCAAGGTCTGTAACTTCGCTTTTCGGTACGGTGCCATAACCCGTTGATACTGTTCCGTTTGGCAGCGAAAAATTAAACGGAAACGCTACCAATTTCTTTCCATCGTCAATCATATCTGGCACAGCGACATCCCAAACCAAAAAACGACCGCCAGAACGCAAAACTCGATAAACCTCCTCGAATATTTTTTCGTGGTCGCGTGTATTTACGTACATAAGAGTATAGAAAATCGTAACAACATTGAAAGATTCATTCGTAAATTTCAAATCACGGGCATCCATTTCGATTTTCAACGGACCATTAGGTGCGTCAGCAAGTTCGCGCATACTAATATCAATAGCCACAACTTGTTCGCCTTTCATCTGTCCGATAACGCCCTCGCCACCTCCGCCAATATCCAGAATCAAACCTTCGGCTGCAAAATCCGTAATCGTAATTTCTTGCTTATTATAGTTTTGAATTTCGTCCTCAGACGGCTGATAATGCTCATCAGCAACATTTTTATCTGCAATGCTATCAACTTGCTCTTTTCTCGAATTTCCGTTTTCCCTGTCATCGCCCGTATTTTGGCAGCCCATCAACCAAAGCAAAGCCAAAACCAATAAACCAATCTGTTTCATAATCTATTCTTTTTCATGTTTTTAAGCACATCGTGCTTTTTATTTAGGAAATGTATAGTGCTAATTCTAAGGTCGATAACAAAATTCTAAATGTCGATAATATTTACACACCTTAATTAAATTTCTACCTACACTAAAAACTAAAGTTTGCGTAATAAGTATAACTTTTTAAGGTCGAAGACTTATTTTTCATGAACCTTTTAAGCTGAATATTAGCAACTTACGTTAATAAAAAGCGGAAAAACTTCTGTAAAAACTTATATCAGTCCTACAAGGTTTATTCATAATTTTTTTTTGGGCGGCTAATAGGGCTTTTCGCTTGTGGTTGCCTTGTGCCATGCGTTTTTAGCAATGTCGGAGCAGGAGCTTCCTTTGGTTGCTCTGCCAAAAATTAACTTGCATAAGTTGGGAAAAAAGCAAAAACGTATCTTATAAAAACAGTCGAAGACTGCGCTACAATGCCGACCGCAAAACGCCTTTGTAGTAAGCAGTTCGGCAAAACAGATAAATTTTCATGAATAAACCCAGCTAAATCTTAACGCTGCGAATTTAGAAAAAATGTGCCAAGAAACGTAATCTTTGATTCAATCACATTTTTGGGCAAAAATTTGTCAGCATTCTACGGTAAACTGACATTGAAAAGGTAATAACGCCCTGCAAGACAATCAACACTATCGACTTTTGTTAGCCGGAAATTGGCAAAAAACAACGAGTCGATTCCGCTATTCAAAAATGAAGCTCTATTAATCATTTTCGGACGTTGTAAACAATTTGTAAAGACTTTATTTCCAGAGTTTAACGCTGTCATTATTTTAGTTTTTAACTCATCTGAACTTTTGTTTTTTCCTTGCAAAACAGAAGGAGTTTCGGCGATATTTTTATTTTCCCAATAATCAAATTTATATTTTATTTTATTTTTTATTGTCCCAAAGTCAGTCAAAATAAACAAGTCATCTTGCTGATAATGTGTTCTTTGCACCGTTTTTTCCTGTTTATAAAAACTTATTGCATTTGCCGGAAAAATGCCATAACCAAAATTCCACACAAACATAGCCAAACCCAAAAATAGAATTACATCGGAATTTATTCGTCTGAAACGCAACAAACACAACGGTAAGACGATTGGTAGAAGAGCCATAAATTCGGCATTTCCAGTTGAATAAGCCGCAAATAAAAACTGCAACGCAAAAATCAGACAATGAATATTAATATACTTTTGATGCGATTCTATTCTAATTTTTGTTATTAACGGACTACGCGAAATTGCGAAAACAACCAGAAACAAACTCAAAATGGCGGGCAACCAATACAGCCAATTTTTTGAAATCAACAAAAACATACTACCATGAACTTGCAAAAAAGTGCGAAAAAAACTGATTGCCGTCATTGTGGCTGTGGCGCGAATATCGGAAGCACTGGCGGGGTCGAATTCGCGGAAAACAAAGCCAAGCACATTGCCAAACGAAACCTCCTGCTCCAACGAAAAACCTACGACAAAAAAATATGCCAACGGAACAATAAATGCCGGAACTACATAAGCAACAAGACTTTGCAGCCTTCGAGAAATTGTCCAAACGCCAAAACCAAGACCAAACCACCAGAAAAAATGTATCTGATGAAACAACGTTGCAAACGCTGCAAAAAAGCCTGCTAAAGCTACTGTTTGAAGTTTTTTTGTAGTATAAAAAGATAAAAATAAACTACTTGCAAGCATCGACAAAAAAATTGGAATTATGTAGTTTTCGTTCTCGGTTGCAAAACGCCAAACACCAAAAGAGCTGCCAGCAAAAAGCGTGTAAACGATTGATAATTTGTCGTTTTGGGTTATTTTGAACAATATTCGGGAAAGTAACCACAAGGAGAGTGCGCCAAAAAAAGCATTTGCTGCTTTCATCAATACAAGCGGCTCTATTTGCGAACCTAAAAGATGATACAAAACATAGCCAAAAGCGTTGTACAAAAGGTGATGCGGATGAAATAATTCCTGTCCGTGAAAAATGGCTGCTGCATAGGCATACGCATCACGCGACGAGTTATGTGTCGGAAAAAATACATAAATTATAAAAAATAGAATTGGCAATAAATATTTAGTATTCTTGTTAATTATCATCATATTGTAAAAATATTCCGTATTTATTTAGTTAGAAATCGTGGTTGCAATTTTGCAATAATACTCAATCAAATCACCGAATTTGTTGCTAACTCTACGTTTATAAAGTTACTGATTTTATATATACTAAAGTGATTTTGGTTTCAGGGTTTTAATTTTAGCTTTATTACTGATAAACAACCAATTACATTTTATAATAATCCGAAAACCAAATTCACTCCAGTATAATCTGAAAAGTAAATTATTTAACCTAATTTAATATACAACCAAAGACAGATAGCTGTGTCCGACTTGTTTTTTTAAAGGTTGGAGCTTTTGAAGGGTTTTGTTATTATTAGACTTTGGACAAAAAAGTAATTTGATTTGAAACCCTGTATTTTGTATAT